>NZ_MEES01000075.1:0-17047 GCF_001724535.1 Paracoccus sp. SCN 68-21
CGCGCCGCATAGGCCGCGCGTCGTGCCGACCATTGAACCGCGCCTGCGGCTGTCCGGCCCGTCGAACGGGGAGGCTGCGATCCCGTCAGGAGGGCGGGGTGTGGTGGGGTTCCTCTGCGATCTCTCCGTCCACGCCGCGCCGCCAATAGGCCGTGATCATGTGCCGGTTGCGCGGCAGATTCCAGTCGGAGCGGACATGGCGTCGCAGCGCGCGAAAGGCCGCAAATTCGCAGCCCGCCCAGACATACAGGCCGTCCACGGGCTGGCGACGGGCGAGGGCTTGGGCCAGCAGGTCCGTCGTGCCGGGCGCCGCGCCGCGCCGGTGCAGCCATTCGACCGGGCGGGCCAGGGTCTGTTCGTCGTCAGGGCCGTCCACTTCGATGATCGTGTCGCACCGGGTGCTGTCGGGCACCGATTCCAGGATGCGGGCGATGGCGGGCAGGGCGGTCTCGTCCCCCAGCAACAGCAGATGCGGTGCCGCCGGCATCGGACCGCCCCCCGGACCCAGCAGGCCCGCCACATCGCCGGGACGGCAGGACGCGGCCCAGTTGGCCGCCGAATCGGCGTCGGTCTGATGCAGCACAAAGTCGATCTCGACCTGGCCGCGCGCCAGATCGACGGTGCGGATTGTATAGACCCTGACGATGAGGGCGTCGTCGTCCCTGGGAAAGCTGAGCGCGCCGCTGGCCGTCAGCACCGGCCAGACCGGGGGCAGGTCCGCGCGGCGGTTCCGCATGGGCAAAAGCAGGCGGACATGCAGCTCGTCCATGGGCAGGGCCTGCAGGTCGGGCACGGCCAGAGTGACGCGCTGGACCGCGGGGGTCACGCGGCGCGATGCGGTCACCGTGGCCTGCCGGAAGAAGGGCGGCAGACCTTCGGTCTGACCGTCGCCCTGCCACTGGAACTCGACCTCTTGCGCCAGATATTCGCGGATGTGATCGACGAAGATCAGCTTGATATAGCTGAGGCCGATCGGGTTGACCCCATCGGCCAGGACGGCCAGCCCGTCGCCGTCGCGATGCACCCGCAGGCGCCCCAGGGACAGCGGCATGTCCCAGGGGCCGTCCGGGCCGCCGAAGATGTATTCCGAATGGTCCGCGGCGAACTGGGCCATGGCACGGACGCCGTCGGGATGGGAAAGCCGGGTTTGCGCATGCAGCATCAAGGTCTCTCGGATCAGAGGTTTCTTTGGCTGCGGCACGGGCCTGGCTGCGCCCGCCTCTAGCCGATGGCGGCGGCATGGGCAATATCGGGCCTAGGGTGCCGCACCGCGCGGTCAGTACATTGAATCGCGATAGGCCTGTTCCAGACCGGCATCCAGACGCGCCATCTCAACCGGGTCCTGCGGCGGCGCGGCGGTCTGATCCAGGATGATCCGTGTCAGGGTCGGCATCTGCGCCCGGTCCTGATGATGGGTGGGGTCCCAAAGCCGGGACCTGCGCAGGGCCTTGGCGCAATGCAGAAAGACCTCATCGACGCTGACGGCGATGGCCAGCCTGGGGGCCCGGTCATTGACCGCCATCATCTGCAGCAGATCGGGATCGCGGGTCAGGGCGGCGCGCCCGTTGACCCGCAAGGTCTCGTCAAAGCCGGGGATCAGGAACAGCAGGCCGACGACCGGGTTGGCGATCAGGTTCGACAGGCTGTCCAGTCGGTTGTTGCCGGGACGATCGGGAATCAGCACCGTCTTGTCGTCCAGCACCGTGACGAATCCCGGCGGATCGCCGCGCGGGCTGACATCGGCCATACCGTCGGGCGTCTGCGTGCCGATGCACAGGAACGGCGCGCGGGCGATGAAGTCGCGCGCATGGAGGTCCAGCCGGTCCAGGCATTTACGCAGGGCCAGATCGTGGACCTTGGGGAACAGGGCGCGCAAGGCAGCCTCGTCCCGGACCAGAAATTCCGGCTTCAGTCGGGTGTCGGTCATTCAGGTCTCCTTTGGCGGCACGGGCCGGTGATGCGCCGCGCGGGCATGTTGACAAGACCAGAGCGCCGTGACAAGCCCAACTAAATCTATAAGGTACTCGTGATGGCACCGATCTTCCGCCCCGTTCTTTTGCAGGCCTGCCTGATCGCCGCCGCTACGGCCATCCCCGCGGCGGCCGAGACCGCCTTTCCTCTGACCATCGACCACGCCTTTGGCCAGACCGTGATTCCCGCGCGGCCCGAGCGCGTGGCGACGGTGGCCTGGGCCAACCACGAGGTGCCGCTGGCCCTGGGGATCGTGCCGGTGGGCTTTGCCGCCGCGGGGTTCGGGGACGAGGATGGCGACGGCCTGCTGCCTTGGGTCAAGGCCCGCCTGGACGAGCTGGGCGCCGATGCCCCACCGCTGTTCGACGAGGGCGACGGCATCGATTTCGAGGCGGTCGCGGCCAGCGCGCCCGACGTGATCCTGGCAGCCTATTCCGGGCTGAGCCGGGCCGATTACGACACGCTCAGCCAGATCGCGCCGGTCGTGGCCTATCCGGACGCGCCCTGGGCTACCGATTGGCGCGCGGTGATCACACTGAACGCTGCCGGCCTGGGCATGGCATCCGAGGGCGCGGCCCTGATCGCGGGGCTGGAGGCGCAGATTGCCGATGCCGCCGCCGCGCATCCTGAACTGGCCGGGACATCGGCCATGTTCATCACCCATCTGGACACCACCAATCTGAGCGTGATCCGGTTCTATTCGGCCACTGACACGCGGGTAAAGTTCTTTGCCGATCTGGGCCTGACGATGCCGCAAAGCGTCCGCGACGCCACCCGGCCCGGCCAGTATTCCGGCGAAACCAGCGCCGAGCTGATTGACAGTTTCGACGATGTGGACATTTTCGTCTCCTATGGCGGGCCGGAGCTGCGGGCGGGGCTGATGGCCGATCCGCTGGTCGCGCATATGCCCGCGGTCGCCGCCGGGGCGCTGGTGATGCTGGGCAATGATGCCACGGGGACCGGGGCCAATCCGACGCCGCTGTCGATCCCCTGGGTGCTGGATGATTACGTCGGCCTGCTGGCCGAGGCAGCCCGCGCCGTCCGATGACCGCCCGCCCGTCCCCCGTTCCGCGCGGCGCGATCCTGCTGGGCGCGCTGGCCGTGATGTGCCTGCTGGCGGTCCTGTCCATCGCGGTCGGGACGCGGTCCCTTGGCTTGGCCGAGGTGCTGGGCGGGCTGGCCGGGCGCACCGAGACGATTGGCCAGGCCGCCGCCGGGCTGCGTGTCCCGCGCACGCTGCTGGCGGTGCTGGCCGGGGCGGCGCTTGGCCTGTCGGGGGCGATCCTGCAGGGGGTGACGCGCAACCCGCTGGCCGATCCCGGCATCCTGGGCATCAACAACGGCGCCGCGCTCGCGGTCGTCATCGGAATCGCGTGGTTCGGGATTGGCGCGGCATCAAGCTATATCTGGCTGGCGATTCTGGGGGCGGGGCTGACGGCGGCCTTTGTCTATGCGGTCGGCTCGATCGGGCGGGGCGGGGCCACGCCGTTGAAGCTGGCGCTGGCGGGGGCCGCGACCTCGGTCGCGCTGTCGTCGCTGACCCTGGCGGTGGTGCTGCCGCGCGCGGATATCGCCGGGGGCGTACAGTCCTGGCAGGTGGGCGGGGTGGGTGGCGCGACGCTGGACCGGACGCTGCTGGTGCTGCCCTTTCTGGGGGCCGGGCTGGTTCTGGCGCTGCTGTCGGCGCGCAGGCTGAACCTTCTGGCCTTGGGCGACGATCTGGCCGCGGGCCTTGGCGAAAAGGTCGCGCTGGCGCGTGCGGGCGCGTCCCTGGGCGCGATCCTGCTATGTGGGGCGGCGACGGCGGTCTGCGGCCCGATCGGCTTTGTCGGGCTGGTCGTGCCGCATGTCTGCCGGCTGCTGCTGGGGGTGGATCATCGCTGGCTGCTGCCGGCCTCGGCGGTGGGCGGGGCGGGGCTGCTGCTGGCCTCGGACATCACGGGCCGCATCCTGGCCCGCCCGAGCGAGCTGGAGGTCGGCATCGTCACCGCGCTGATCGGCGCGCCCGTCTTCATCTGGATCGTGCGCCGCCAGCGGCTGCGCGCGCTATGATCGCGACCCTCGTCACCCCCGGCCGCCACCGCCGTCTGACGCGACGCCGCGCCGTGATGCTGGCCCTGGCCGCGGTGGTGGCGGGGCTGTTCATGCTGACCCTGATGCTGGGGCAAAGCCTGACGCCGCCGGGCGATGTGCTGCGCGTGCTGGCGGGGCAGGACGTGCCCGGCGCCAGCTTTACGGTCGGACAGCTGCGCCTGCCGCGGGCGGTGATCGCGACGCTGGCGGGGATGTGCCTGGGCCTGGGCGGCGCAGCCTTTCAAGTGATGCTGCGCAACCCGCTGGCCAGCCCCGACATCATCGGCGTCAGCGCCGGGGCCAGCGCGGCGGCGGTCTTTGCCATCGTCTTTCTGTCGGTCAGCGGTGCCAGCCTGTCGATCATCGCCATCGCGGCGGGGCTGGGGGTGGCGGCGCTGATCTATCTGCTGTCCTTTCGGGACGGGGTCAGCGGCGCGCGGCTGATCCTGGTCGGGATCGGAATCTCGTCGATGATCAACAGCTTCATCGCCTATGCGCTGGTCCGCGCCCCCGGCTGGAGCCTGCAGGAGGCGCTGCGCTGGCTGGGCGGCAGCGTGAATGCCGTGCGGATCGAACAGGCCGGGCCGCTGCTGGCAGCCCTGGTGGTGTTCGGCGGCCTCGTGCTGTCGCGCAGCCGCGATCTGGAGACGCTGCGCATGGGCGACGACATGGCGGCGGCCCTGGGCGTGCGGGTTGGTGCGGTGCGGCTGTCGGTGATGATGGGCGCGGTCGGCATGATCGCCGTCGCCACCTCGGTCACCGGGCCCATCGCCTTTGTCGCGTTTCTGGCGGGCCCCATCGCGCTGCGGATCATCGGGCCGCATGGTTCCGTGCTGATCCCGGCGGCGCTGATCGGGGCGATCCTGGTGCTGGGGGGCGATTACGCGGGCCAATTCCTGCTGCCTGCCCGCTATCCCGTGGGCGTCGTGACCGGGGCGCTTGGCGCGCCGTTCCTCATCTGGCTCATCATCCGCGCCAATAAAACCGGAGGGTCGCTGTGACCATCAACCACCGCCTGCAGGTACAGGACCTGACCGCCGGTTACGGCGACCGCACCATCATCGAGGGGCTGGGGATCGACCTGCTGCCCGGTCGCATCACGGCCATCGTGGGGGCGAATGCCTGCGGGAAATCGACCCTGCTGCGGGTCATGTCGCGCCTGCTGCGTCCGCGCGGCGGGCAGGTCACGCTGGACGGCGCGGCGATCCACGGCATGCCGACCCGCGCGCTGGCCCGCGTTCTGGGCCTGCTGCCGCAATCGCCCATCGCGCCCGAGGGCATCACCGTGGCCGATCTGGTCGGGCGCGGGCGGCATCCGCATCATGGCCTGATGTCGCGATGGGGCCCGGCGGACGACCATGCGGTCGCCACCGCACTGGAGGTCACGCGGATCACCGATCTGGCCGACCGGACCGTGGACGAGTTGTCGGGCGGACAGCGCCAGCGCGCCTGGATCGCCATGGCGCTGGCGCAGGACACCGACCTGCTGCTGCTGGACGAGCCGACGACCTTTCTGGACGTCGCCCACCAGATCGAGCTGTTGGACCTGCTGTGCGATCTGAACGCCCGGCGCGGCACGACCATCGTGATGGTGCTGCATGACCTGAACCTGGCCGCGCGCTATGCCGACCAGCTGATCGCGCTGAGGGCCGGGCGGGTGCATGCCCAGGGCAGCCCCGAGGCGGTCCTGACCGAGGCGACCATCGCCCAGGTCTTTGGCCTGACGGCCCGGGTCATGCGCGACCCCGTGTCGGGCTGCCCGATGATGCTGCCGATCGGGCGTCACAGGCTGGCGGCGAAGTAGTCGACTGAAACTGTCGCTTTTTGGCAACGGCGGGGGAACTTTGACCCCCTTCGCTTGTCGCACGGGTCCGGCGGGCATAAAGCGCAGGAAGTCCGACAGTTTCAATAAGGATTCGCCATGTCCCCCTCCCTCCGTGCCAGCCGGCCTTGCCGCCGCGCGCTTTTGTCCTGCTGCGCCGCCATCGCCCTGCTGTCGGCCCCGCCCGCGGCCCTGGCGCAGGAGACCGGGGGGACCCGGCTGTCGCCGGTCATCCTGCTGCCCGGGATCACGCTGGACGTGTCGGGCGCCGATGACGATGCGGGCACCGTCGTCGCGCAGGAGATGGCGGTCGGCGGCAAGATCGCGACCAGCATTCTGGACACGCCCGCCTCCGTCTCGGTCATCACCCGCAAGGAGATCGAGCGTCGCGACGCCCGCACCCTGGAGGATGTGCTGCAATATTCCGCGAGCGCGATCAGCGACTATTACGGGACCGACGACCGCAACGACTATTTCCTGATCCGGGGGTTCCAGGCCTCGACCTATCGCGACGGGATCACCCTGGGGTCGATGCGCGGCATCCGCGAGGAACCGCTGGCCTATGACCGGGTCGAGGTGATCCGCGGCGCCAACTCCACCCTGTTCGGGGTGGCCGATCCGGGCGGCTCGATCAATTTCGTGACCAAGCGCCCGCGGGGCGAGCGTATCGCCGATGTCTTTGCCGCCGTCGGATCGCATGACCGCAAGGAGGTGGGCTTTGACGTGGGCGACGTGCTGACGCCCGACGCGACCCTGTCCTGGCGGCTGACCGGCAAGGTTCAGGACAGCGCCCGCGAATATGATTTCTCGCGCGATGACCGGCGCTTTCTGATGGGCGGCCTGACCTGGCAGCCAAGCGACGTGACCTCGGTCAGCCTGATCGTGGACCACCTGAAGCAGGATGCGACGCCGAATGGCGGCGGCTATCCGCGCTTTGGCGATTACGACCGCAGCCTGTTCCTGGGCGAGCCGGATTTCAACTATCTCAACGTCGACCGCACCACCGCCAGCGTCATCGTCGATCATGATTTCGGCGGCGGGCTGACCCTGCGGTCGAACCTGCGCCATAGCGACACGGCGGATGATTACGGCTATGTCTATATCGCGGGCGATGACGGGGTCTTTCCCGTCGGGCGCGGTTTCATCGCGACCGATGGCGCGGCCGACGAACGCGCGAGCAACGTCATTCTGCAGTATGCCCGCCAGTTCGGGCGCATCGACAGCAACACCCTGGCCGGGATCGAATATCGCGACGTGTCGTCGAACCAGACCTCGTATTTCGCGGGTGCCGCGCCGATCGACCCGCGCGATCCGGTCTATACCGGTGCGCCCGACAGCCTGGTGCCCTATCTGGACCAGCGCCGCGACAGCACGAACAAGGCCGTGTTTGCCCAGCAGAACCTGTCGCTGGACGACCGCTTCATCCTGACGGTCGGGGCGCGTCACGACCGCCTGACCCTGCGCGAGGCGGACCTGCTGGCCGCGACCGATCTGAACGACGATTATGCGGAGACGTCGGGCCGGGCCGCGCTGACCTGGAAGGTGACGCCCGACATCTCGGCCTATGTCAGCTATGCCGAATCGGTGGCACCGCCCGCCCTCGGGGTCGAGCCCGAGCGCGGCGACCAATACGAGCTGGGCCTGAAATACGCGCCCCAGGGCATGAACGCCCTGTTCAGCGCGGCGGTCTATGATCTGCGCAAGACCAACATCACGGTCGTCGATCCCGACACCTTCGACCGGTCCCTGGTCGGAGAGATCCGGGTGCGCGGCGTCGATCTGGAGGCCAAGGCCGAGATCACCCCGGACCTGAGCCTGCTTGCGGCCTATTCCTACACCGACAGCCAGGTGCTGCGGTCGGACCCGGTCCGCGGCGTGGAGATCGTCGGCAACGAGATGGGGTCGGTCCCCAATCACGCCGCCTCGGTCTGGGTGGACTATACGCTGGCCGGTGCGGGCGCACGGGGCGACATGACCTTTGGCCTGGGCGCGCGCTATACCGGCACGTATTTCTTTGCGACGCAAAACAACAACGGTCGCAGCCAGGCCGCGCTGCTGCTGGATGCCGCCTACAGCTATGCGATCACGGACAGCACGCAGCTGGCGGTGAACGTGCACAACCTGACGGATGAAAAGCACGTCGTCGGTCGCGGCAGCGCCGATTACTACAACCCCGGCCGCGAGGTCGCGCTGACCCTGCGAAGCCGGTTCTGACGCGGGATGATCAGCGTCCCGGGCGGCCCGCGATCAGAAAGCCCAGGACGCCGATGACCGGACCGGGGACCAGCAGCCAGACGGCGGCCGGTCCGATCCTCTGGAACAGCGCCATGGTCAGCGTGATCGAGGCCACGGTGATCGCAAATCCGACCGCGTTCTGGATGGCCAGAGAGGCTGCCACGGCATCGCGCGGGCAGGCCCGCGCCGACAGCGCCGAGAACTGGGGCGAATCCGCCACGACCGAGGCGCCCCAGACCAGCAGCAACCCCAGCAGCAGCGCCGGGGGCAGCCCCTGCCAGAACGCGGCCACACCGACCGCGCAGGCGCCCGACAGGATCAGCGACGCCAGGGCGACCCGTGCGCTGCCGATCACCGTCGCCAGACGGCCGCCTGCAAGGCAGCCCAGGGCGCCCGTCCCGATGATCAGGAAGGACAGCCCCGCCACCCCAAGCGCGGGATAGATCGCGGCCAGCCCCGTCGCGCCGACCAGCAGCGGCACGAGGGTCCAGAAGGCATACAGCTCCCACATATGTCCGAAATAGCCCAGGGCGGCGGCGCGAAAGGCGGGCACGGCAAAGGCATCCATGACCGCCGGTCGGTGGCGCGCGCCGGACCTGCGCGCCCGCCGGGTGGGGCGGGGCAGGTGGGGGCCGTCGCCCAACCGGGCGATCAGCGCGGCGCCGATGATGGCCAGGCCCGACGATCCCGCGACCACCCAGTGCCAGGGCAGCGCCCCGGTCGTGGATCGCAGCAGATGCGGCAGGGCGGTGCCAAGCGTCAGCATCGCCACCAGCAGGGCCAGCGACTGGCCGACCCGGTCCGGGGCCCAGCTGACGATCAGCTTCATCCCGATCGGATAGATCCCGGCCAGGGACAGGCCCACCAGAAAGCGGAAGGCGGCGCCGGTCACGACATCCTGGGCGATGAGGGCAAAGCCCAGGTTGAACGCCGCCCCCGCCAGCGCCGAGATCACAAAGATCACGCTGGCCGGAAACCGGTCCGCCAGCCCGCCAAGCGCCATGATCAGGGTGCCTGCGATGAACCCGATCTGGACGGCATTCGTCAGCGTGCCGATATCCGCGACCGTCGCGCCCCAGGACAGCATCAGCCCCTCGGTCACGCTGTTCGCGCTGAACCACAGCGACGTCCCGAACAGCTGGGCCAGCGAGATCACCGCGACCGCCCCGGGGCGATGGTGCTGCGACGGTGCGGTCATGAGCGGTCCTTTGCGGCGACGGCCCATCGTTTCAGCAAAACCTGTGACCGTCGAGCCGTGGCGGTCATCGCGGCACGACGGTCATCGAGCCGTCGGTCTCCAGCATGACCCACAGGACCGCGTCGATGTCCGACTGTCCGCTTTGGCGCAATGCGGCCTGGACCTCGTCCCGGGTGACGCGCTGGCGTCTCATGGCGTCGGGCAGATAGCGGCCCCGATGGACCAGCAGGGCCGGCTCTGCCTTGATCAGCCCCTGAAAGCGCGGCGACCGCACCGAGGCCCAGGTGATGGCGTATTGCAGGCAGATCAGCAGGGCCAGCGCCGCCACCCCCTCGGCCAGCGGGATGCCGTCGTCCAGCAGCACCGTGGACAGGGTCGACCCCAAGGCCACGGTCACGATCAGGTCAAAGGCGTTCATCTTGCTCAGCGTCCGCTTGCCCGAGACACGCAGCATCAGGATCAGCGCGGCATAGGCCAGCAGTCCGACCAGCGGGATGCGGATCAGGCTGGGCCAGCTGTCGAATAGGATCGGATCGGGCATGGTGCCTCCCTTCGGTGATCTGTCGGTGTGGCGGACTGGCCCTGCATCGCAGGCTGGCAGGCGGCAGACAAGGTGACCGCGCGCGGAGGCCTTTTGCGGTGCGGGGCATCAGGAACGCATGGTTGTGTCCTTTCTCTATGGGCGCAAGGACCCGCCCCACGGCATACCGCCGCTGGAGCGGGTCGTGCGGTGGGGTGACCGGGCGTGACCTCTGAGCCGCCCGGCCAGCGCGGGCCGGATTGTCGAAGGGGGCGTGGTCCTGACATGGCAGGCGATGCAGGCGTCGGAACTGGACAGCGGCGGGATCGCCTCGGGGGCGTGGCCGGGCGGCGCCTTTCGCCCCGACGGCGCCGGTCTGCTGGCCGGTGACAGCATCGGCGGCCTGAACCGGACACGCCGTGTCGCGGACCGGAGCGTCGTGCTGCATCACGAACGCGCTCTCTGGATTGGGGCGTCCAGGTGCGGGCAGAGGGGGTGCGGTCGATCATGACGGCATGGACATCCGGGGCTGCGGTGGCTGGTGTGGGTCACGAATGCGGCCTTTCGCTGGAATGCTTGGATCGGGGGCGCAGGGAACGACTTTCGGAACGGATGGTTTCAGATCAACCGCACTCAAGGACCATGCTCATGCCCCACCGCCCGATACTGGTGTTCGATGTCAATGAAACGCTGCTGGATCTGGATCACCTGTGCCCGCTGTTTCACGACATCTTTGGCGACGGTTCTGTGATGCGGGAGTGGTTCGCGCAGCTGATCCTTTATTCGCAGACCCTGACGATCAGCGGGCTTCGCAGCGATTTCGGCGCGCTTGCGGTCGCGGTCCTGCGCATGACCGGGGATATCCGCGGGGTTGCCATCTCGGAGGCGGAGGGCTGTGCGTTGCGCCAGGCGATCGGGTCGATGCCCGCGCATCCGGACGCGGCCTGGGCGCTGGATCACCTGGCGCAGCAGGGGTTCCGCCTGGTGACGCTGACCAATTCGCCGCCGGCCAGGGGGCCCTCGGCGCTGGAGCGGGCGGGACTGGCGCCGTATGTCGAGGCCAGCTTCAGCGTGCAGCCCACCAACCGCTTCAAGCCCGCGCCGGAAACCTATCAGCAGGTTGCGGATGCGCTGGCGGTGTCGCCGTGCGATCTGTGTCTGGTGGCCTGTCATGCCTGGGACACGATCGGGATGCAGGCGATGGGGGGGCTGGGCGCGCTGGTCACGCATGGGGTCAACGCCCCGCTGGTCCTGCCGGGCGTGCCGCGCCCCGATGTGGTGGCCCCCGACCTTCGGACCCTGGCGCAGGCCATCGTCCAGCGGTGGGGCGGTCGATAGGACGCAATTCTGTCCCCGCGGCTTTTCGCGGGTCCGCAACCGGCGTGGCGAAACCGCCCCTTTCACCTGTCCGGTGACAAGGAGGGGCCGCTTCCGGCCCTGGGGCCGAACGGCCCGCTGGCACAGGATCAGGTGGCGGTCTTCGGGCAGGTCGTGGATCTGGTCGGCGGTGACGACGGCGGCGTTCCAGGACGAGCGTGACCGGCCGTTCGCGGCGCTGGCCGCGGCATCGTCTGAAGGGCGCGTTCGGGGCAGGGGGGCGGACAGGCTGGCACCGGCCGGCGCTGCTGGCCCCGGAGGGACCGCACACGCGGTCGTGATCCGGCTTCCGGAAAACCTCTGTAACAAAGATGACTGCGGGTAGACTTGTCAGGGCGACACGGCCAAGGGGCTGATGCGGAAGGCCACAAGGAACGCAGTGTGAAGAAACCCGTCTTGTTCATCGCCCTTGCGGGGCTTGTCGTGGCGGCGCTGTGGCTGCTGTCCGGTCAGGACATCGACCTGCAAAGCCTGCGCAACCGGTTGGCCGCCATCGGCACGCTCCAGCAGGACCGCCCGCTGCTGGTCGCGGGCCTGTTCCTGGTGGCCTATGTGGCGGTGACGGCGCTGTCCTTGCCCATCGCGGTCTGGCTGACGCTGGCGGGGGGGGCGCTGTTCGGGTTCTGGACGGGGCTGCTGATCGTGTCCTTTGCCTCGGCCATGGGCGCGACGCTGGCCTTTCTGGCGTCGCGCTATCTGCTGCGGGACTGGGTGCGCGCACGGTTGGGCGCGCGGGCCGAAGCGATCGAGGCGGGGCTTGCGCGGGACGGGGCGTTCTATCTGTTCTCGCTGCGGCTGATGCCGGTGGTGCCGTTCTTTGCGGTGAACCTGCTGATGGGGCTGACGCGGGTCCCGGCCTGGACGTTCTATTGGGTCAGCCAGCTGGGGATGCTGGCGGGCACGGCGGTCTATGTGAATGCCGGCACGCAGCTGGCGGGCCTGGACAGCCTGTCGGCCATTGTCTCTCCGCCGCTACTGGCGTCATTCGCGCTGTTGGCGATGTTTCCCTGGATCGCGCGTGCGGGGCTGGGCCTGTGGCGGCGGCGGCGCGTCTATGCGGGCTGGACCCGGCCCAAGCGGTTCGACCGCAATCTGGTGGTGATCGGGGCGGGCTCTGCGGGGCTGGTCTCGGCCTATATCGCGGCGGCCACCAAGGCGCGCGTGACCCTGGTCGAGGCGGGCGCCATGGGCGGCGACTGCCTGAACTATGGATGCGTGCCGTCCAAGGCCCTGATCCGAAGCGCGACCCTGGCGCATCAGATGCGCCATGCCGGACAGTACGGCCTGACGGACACGCCGCCGGCCATTCCGTTCCGGTCCGTCATGGACCGCATCCACCGCATCATCGCCGACATCGCCCCGCATGACAGCGTCGAACGCTATACCAAGCTGGGGGTCGAGGTGCTGCAGGGGCATGCGCGCCTGATCGACCCCTGGACGGTCGAGATCACCGATGCGGCGGGTGCACGGCAGCGCCTGACGACCCGCGCGGTGATCATCGCGACCGGCGCGCGGCCATTCTTGCCGCCGCTGCCGGGGCTGGATCTGGTCGATCCGCTGACCTCGGACACGCTGTGGACGCGGCTGCGGGGGCAGGATCATGTGCCGCCCCGGCTGGTGGTGCTGGGCGGCGGGCCGATCGGCTGCGAACTGGCGCAGGCCTTTGCGCGGCTTGGTTCCACCGTCACGCAGATCGAGATGGCGCCCCGGCTGATGATGCGCGAGGATGCGGACGCCGCGGCGCTGGTGACGGCCGCGATGCAGGCCGATGGCGTGTCGGTCCTGACCGGTCACCGGGCCGTGGCCTGCGGTGTGGATCAGGACGGCAAGTGGATCGAGATCGATCATGACGGAGGCTCCCGCCGCATCGCGTTCGACCAGATCATCGTGGCCGTCGGTCGCAGCGCGCGTCTGGAGGGTTTCGGCCTGGAGGAGCTGGGCATCGCCAGCGACCGGACCATCGCCGTGAACGACTATCTGGAGACGCGATTCCCCAACATCCTGGCGGCGGGCGACGTCGCGGGGCCGTTCCAGTTCACCCATACCGCCTCGCATCAGGCCTGGTTCGCGTCGGTCAACGCGCTGTTCGGCACGTTCCGCAAGTTCAAGGCCGACTACCGGGTGATCCCCTGGGCAACCTTCACCGCGCCCGAACTGGCCCGCGTCGGCCTGTCCGAGGCCGAGGCCCGCGACCGGGGCATCGCGGTCGAGGTCACGCGCCATGATCTGTCGGGGCTGGACCGTGCCATCTCCGACGGCGCGGCGCATGGGTTCGTCAAGGTCCTGACCGCGCCGGGCACCGACCGCATCCTGGGGGCGACCATCGTGGGCGATCACGCGGGCGATCTGATCGCCGAGTTCGCCCTGGCCATGAAGCACAGGCTGGGCCTGAACAAGATCCTGGGCACCATCCACATCTATCCGACCTGGGCCGAGGCGAACAAGGCCGTCGCCGGCACCTGGCGCCGCGCGCATGTGAACCCCCGCCTGCTGGCCATCGTCCAGCGGTTCCACGACTGGAGGCGCGGATGATCGATGCCCGTCTGCAACCCCTGCAGCGCGCCGTCCTGCAACCGCCCGCGGCGCGGCTGGCGGCGCGCGGCGTCAGCGCCGATGCCATCAGCATCGCAGGCTTTGTGATCGGCCTGCTGGCCATTCCGGCGCTGGCATTCGGCTGGTGGACGGCGGCGTTTGTGCTGATCGCCGCGAACCGGATCATGGACGGGCTGGACGGGGCAGTCGCGCGCATCAACGGCCCGACCGACCGCGGCGCGTTTCTGGACATCGCGCTGGATTTCGTCTTCTACGCGCTGGTCCCCCTGGGCTTTGCGCTGCACGACCCGGCCGCGAACGCGCTGCCGGCGGCGGTCCTGATCGCGGCCTTTGTCGGCACCGGGTCGTCGTTCCTGGCCTTTGCCGCCATCGCCGCCAAGCGCGGTGACCGTGCCACGCGGTTTCGCACCAAGGGCATCTATTACCTGGGTGGATTGACCGAAGGGTTCGAGACCATCGTACTGTTTCTGGCCATGTGCCTGTTTCCCGCGTCCTTTCCGACGCTAGCATGGATCTTTGCCGCTGCCTGCGGCGTGACGACGATCCTGCGCTGGCATGAGGGCTGGACCGCCTTTCGCTGATTCCCGAATGGCTGAAGACGTCTATGAACCCCGCCCTGACCACCGCCGCCGCCACCCTGCTGCTAGGCGTCACGCCCGCATTCTCCCAGACCTGGCAGGACGTCCTTGACGAGGCCCGGGGCCAGACCGTCTATTTCCATGCTTGGGGCGGGGATCAGCGCACCAACGACTTCATCGCCTCGGTCAGGGACGAGGGGCTGGAAAGCCCGTGGCGGCTGGCCAAGCTCGTCTTTGCCTATGATGGCGCCCGCGCCGAGGCGCCGCCCGCCGACATGGCAGCATGGACCGAATGGGCGGCGGCCCATCTGGGGCGCATCACCCATCCCGATCCGTCGGACTTCATGGGCACGACGTTCCTGAAACAGGCCCTGATCGCGCTGTTGCCCTACGGCATCGATCTGTCGGCACCGCCTACCGATGACGGCTTTGCCGCGGCCACCGCACCCCAGTGGGACTGGTATGGCGCGCTGCGCCCGCATCTGTGGCGCGACGGGCGGTCATTCCCGGAGAACGAGAGCACCCAGCAGCAGCCGCTGAATGACGGAGAGATCGACGTGACCGTGTCATTCGATCCGGCATCGGCGGCGGCGGCCATCGCCGGTGGCCTCATGCCCGACACGGTGCGGGTCCATGTCCCGCAGGCGGGCAGCATCGGCAATGTCCAGCTTCGTGGCGATACCGTTCAACGCGGCGCATCAGGCCGGGGCCAAGGTCGTCGACAACGCCCTGCTGGAACCCGCCACGCAGGCGCGCATGCAGAATATAGAGGTGCTGGGATCGTTCTCGATTCTTGATCCGGCGCGGCTGGACGCGGCGGGACAGGCGGCATTCGCGGCCCTGCCCACCGCGCTCGCGCTGCCCGCCCTGGCCGATCTGGGGCGGGTCCTGCCCGAGCCGCATCCCGACTGGATGAGGCGGCTGACCGCTGAATGGCAGGGCCGCTATAACCCGGTGATCTCTCTCAGGATGATCAGCGGCGCGGGGATCGCGCTGGTCGTCCTGGCCCCGGTCCTTCTGGGGCTTGGCGCAGAGCGTCCTGGCCAGGTTCGGGCACATGCCGATGCTGGGCGCGCGGGGGCCGGACCTTGACGCCTGGCGCGCGCTGCTGGGACAGCCGGGCCTGGGGCTGGCGGCGGCGCTGTCGCTGTGGGCGGGGCTGGCCGAGACGGTGATCTCGCTGGCGCTGTCATTCGGGGCGGTGGCGGCGTTGGGGGGCAGGGCCGCGGGGCTGCGCCCCGCTATGGCGCCGCTGCTGGCCGCACCGCATGCCGCGCTAGCCATCGGGCTGGCCTTCGTGATCGCGCTGTCGGGCTGGATCGTGCGCGGGCTGGAAGCAGGTCTTGGCCGGGACCGCCCGCCCGGATTGGCGACGGTGGAAGGCCCTTGGTGGCTGGCGCTGATCCTGGGTCTGGAGCTGAAGGAGGTTCCGTTCCTGACCGTCATCCTTCTGGCCGCCGCGACCCAGATCCCGCTGCGCCAGCAGAGGGCGGCGCGCCGGGCGCTTCGGGATACGGGCGCGCGGCGGTCTAGCTGTGGGTGCTGGCCCCGCAGCTGTGGCCGCTGATCCGGTTGCAGGTGATGATCGTGCCGGCCTTCTCGGTGTTGGTCGTAGACATGGCGCTGATCTTGGGGCCGTCCA
Organism: Paracoccus sp. SCN 68-21; assembly: GCF_001724535.1. Taxonomy (NCBI): domain Bacteria; kingdom Pseudomonadati; phylum Pseudomonadota; class Alphaproteobacteria; order Rhodobacterales; family Paracoccaceae; genus Paracoccus; species Paracoccus sp. SCN 68-21. Next base: position 15,970 of record NZ_MEES01000075.1, read on the forward strand.
ACCCGCCCCCGCTGTCGGTCATGGCGGCGCGCCTGTTCACCGACCCCGATCTGCGCGCGATGCTGCCGGTCTCTGCGGGGGCGCTGGCGCAGCTGGCGCTGACTGGGCTGGCGATGGGCCTGTTGTGGGCGGGGGCCCGCCTGTCGGGCACCATCGCGCGGGGGCTGCTGCTGCGGGGCGCGCGGCCATAGAGCCCTGCCCCTGGTGCTGATTGGGCTGTTGGGCCTGCTGTTGCGTACGGACATGGCCCCTATGGTGGCGGTCATCTGGGGCCACCTGCTGTTCGTCTTTCCCTATGTGCTGATCGTGCTGGTCGGGCCGTGGGGTGCGCTGGACCAGCGCTTGGACCGCGCCGCTGCCGCACTTGGCGCGGGGCGGTGGCGCAGGCTGTTGCGGGTCAAGCTGCCGGTCCTGCTGGCCTCCCCTCACTGGCCGCAGCCCTGGGCGGTCTATCTGGCCCCGCTGGTCTTGCCCGCGCCGATCCATCCCAACCGGGCCGCATTGAGGGGAGAGGCGGGATGAGCCTGGAGCTGAGGCATCTGTCCATGCGGGCACCTGATGGTGCGATGCTGTTCACGGAGCTGGATCTGACCATCCCCGCGGGCCAGCTCCTGACGATCACCGGCCCGTCGGTGGGCGGGAAATCGACGCTGCTGGATGCGGTGGGCGGGCATCTGTTGCCGGGGTTCCACATGACGGGACAGGTGGCGCTGCACGGGCGCGATGTTACCGGCCTGCCCCCCGAGGCACGCGGTATCGGCGTGATGCTCCCGCATCTGTCGGTGGCCGACAATCTGCGCTTTGGCCTGTCCCCGGCCGTGACCGGGCGGGCGGCGCGGCGGGCCGCGGTCAAGGATGCGCTGGCGCAGGCGGGCCTGGCCGGGATGGGCGCGCGCGACCCTGCGACCCTGTCGGTCGGCCAGCGCGCGCGGGCGGCCTTGATGCGGACCCTGCTGGCCCGTCCGCAGGCAGTGCTGCCGGATAGTGTCCCACCGACTGGTGTAAGAGCGCCGACCTCCGGAAAGGTCCGAGTCTGATCAGGTGGCCACGGCGGGCAGCCTGACATCGGGATTGTCGG
>NZ_MEES01000076.1:0-15719 GCF_001724535.1 Paracoccus sp. SCN 68-21
GCTGCCTGCTTGTGAAGAGAAATCAGCATCCTCGCCTCCCGTCCCGAAGCTCGCCCAGGATCGATCTTGCCACGAAGAGCGCGGTCCGGCGAGGGTCTACGTGATCATCCGGGATAGAACATGTAGAAAGATACCGGGCAGATGTTGCGATATTAGTCAGATAAAGCAGACCACTTTGCGGAACACCGGATCCGGCCAGCGGTTAAGGTGCAGGAGGATCATGTCATGACGCAAGACCAACCTAAACCGACCCCCACCGATCAGGTTCAGGAGGCCGCGAAGACCCCGCTCGGCAACTCCCTCCAGCTGAGCGGGGCATTTTCCCTCAACAGATGTTCCGAAACCGTCCGCTATCAAGGCCGACATATAAGCATCCTTTAGAACACCGACGCGTGTCGACGCTTCCGATCTGAAGGTAGGATTCTCCGCCGTTTGAGGCAAACTTCGGACTCTGGATCTTCCACCATTGTCCGAAGTCCTTGCGCGTCTAGATGCGGTCGGTCGCCCGCCCCAAATCCATCCGCTCTGGCATCAATCGCAGTTCGCGACGCCTCGGTTCGAACCGGCGGCCAAATCGGTGGCTTGCCGGATCGCACGTGATCGCCGAATGTCGCCGCATCAGAAATCGTCTTGGAGAATGAAATGCCCAGAGGAACGGTCAAGTGGTTCAATGCGGACAAAGGCTTTGGCTTCATCCAACCGGAGGGCGGCGCGCAGGATGTCTTCGTCCACATCTCGGCCGTTGAGCGCGCTGGTTTGCAGACCCTGAAAGACGGGGCAGCCGTGTCCTACGACCTGGAAACAGGTCGCGGCGGCAAGACCAGCGCGATCGACCTTCGGTTGGTATGAAGACTACCGGCCACACCGGCGGGGAATTAGCCGAGTTTGCTGCTCGGCTGAAATTGCTTGTAGGCGACCCGTGCTCGGGTCGCCCCTTTGTCTGCACCGGGTCACCCCTGGCATGTCGCGTGTTTATTGTCGGCCAGAACCCGGCCAGGGAGACTGCCAATTTCTGGCGCTACTGGTCGGATGATGACGGCATGAACCGCGCCGCGTGGCGCGAGCGCTACCTTGCCAAAAATGCATTGAGCCCCACCAGAAAGCGGATCGAGCGTCTGGCCGACCTCATCAGTGCACCTGTTCTCGAGACAAACATCTGGTGCGTTGAGGCTGGGAGCGGCAAGCACCTGACACGCGCGGACAGAAGCACTGCCGTCTTTGAAATGCTGCTTGAACAGATCCGGCCGGCTGTCGTCGTTGCACATGGATCGAAGGCGATCTCCCTGCTCGGTCAAATGAGAACCGGCTCGCAGGTGATCGCCGTACCTCACCTGTCCGGGCTGGGAAGCCCGAAGGGCTTCGGCTGGAACGACGAAAGGCTCCAGCAGCTGGTGGCGCGCGTAAACGGTGCAGTATCATGACCAGGTGGCACGCCGCACCATAGCAGAGCCTAATCCCATGAGCCTCAGCCAGATTCAGATCATCCGCTCGCTGGCTGAAGCACAGCAGTGGTTCGAGAAGGAGCAGTCCTGGTGCGCCGAGGTTGCCCGCAAGCCCTGCCCGTGCTTCGCCAGATTGCTCGCAGCATCGAAGTCGATGTTCCCGACCCTATGGGCAACCCGAATAACACCAGAACCCTCGCTGCCGACATCATCAAGTCGTTAGGGGCTACGCAACAGTGGCACTACGTCTGCGACCCTCCTTGACCGTTGCTGTGGAAATAAAGGTCGGTAGACCGGTCAAGATGCGCCTGCATCATCCGTACCGCCCCTTCGGGATCAGCGGCCGCTATCCGGTCGGTGATCTGCTGATGCTCGGTCAGGGTGATCTCTTCGTTGCCAGACCAGTGCAGCAGGATGCCGTGATACTGGAACAGCCAGCGCAGCATGGACTGGCTGGTGGCCGTCAGGATCGGGTTGCCAGAGATCGCCGCGATGCGTGTGTGGAACGCCATGTCGAGGGACACGAATGTCTGCGCATCCTGTGTCACGGCGCGCTGACGGTCGATCAGGTCGCGCAGATCGGCGATATCGGCCGGTGTTGCCCGCTGCGCCGCCTCACGGACAAGACCGCATTCGAACATCCGACGGGCCTGCTTAAGGTGATCCAGCTGATCGGGCTCCGATGACAGCAGCATCTTGGCCACGTCGTCAACCCGGCTGAGCACGCTGTCCGCGCTCAGTTCGTTGACCCGGCTGCGCTCTCCGTGACTGATAGTGATCAGGCCCATCGTGTGCATGTGCTGCAGCGCTTCTCGGACTGCGGGGCGGCCGACGCCGAACCGTGCCATCAGGTCGCGCTCTGAGGGCATGGGTGCGCCCGGTGGCAGCTCTCCGCTGGCCATCAGGTCGCGCAGGCGATCGAACATCTGGTCGGACAGTTTGCGCCGCACGATCCTATCGGGCGCGGCGGTTGGGTCTTTTTTCATCGCTGCCCTCTTCTTGCACGGACCGAAACCATACGGTCGTTGCGGGCAGGTGAAAATCCCCCCGTCACTGAAAACGCCAGCCGTATCCCGGCAAGGCGTCCCCCTGGGGCGCGGGGGCGGGATCAGGCGACAGGTTTGCGATCAGGTGCGCCTCTCCGATCTCCATCACGGCAAGCCCGTCCGCGATCCGGGTGTGTCCGACCAGCTGGCCTTCCCATGCGGCCAAGGCCGTCACCACGTCCGCAACGGGCCGCGGGCTGTCGGTGTCGTCGATCAGACCGCGCGGGCCATACAGCTCGGCCGGGGTCCAGACCTCCAGTCCGGCCTGCGCGATGGTGACCGCCAGACCGTAGGTCCATGCGGCGGCAAAGGCGCCGTCCTGACGGGGGTCGTCATCGGCCATGCACAGGCGCAGCCGGTCAGGATTGGACATGGTCCGCGCGCCGTAGGGGTTGTGACGCATAGCCAACGTCGAAGGCCCCAACCGGTAAGCTGCACCTGCCGCGATCGCTGTACCCGACGTCAGGATCTGCGGCACCGCCTGCAACGTCTCCATCACCGCGACGTCGTCGGCGGCATGCACTATCGGGCACAGGCCGTGGGCAATGAAATCCAGCTGTCCGACCGGCGGCCGCTTGCGGTTCAGTTCGGGGAAGAACGTGGCCGAACCACCGCCAAGGGGCAGACACGGAAAGGCCTGTCTTGCCGCGGCATAGATGTCTGACAGCGCCGGACAGTCCGGCCAATCCGACCCGGGTGGAACCGATGACCGATCCACCTGCGGAACGACCATCACGGACGATGCCCGCAGCCCAGACCGTTTCACCGCAGCGGCATAGGCGGCGAATTCCCGGGTTAGATCGCTCCCCGGCGGGCAGGCGGCGATTAGTTCCAGATCATACGCGATCTCGGGACAGACTGCCTGCAGCGCCGCGTAGGCGCAAAGGTCATCGTCGATCGGACCTGTGCCGGCATCAACGTGACACAGCAGCCGTTGGGGCGCGATACGTTGCAGCATCGTCGGCACTGACGCGGCGCGCCGTGCCTGCGCCGCCGTGACCAGCAGAGCCGTCTGCGGAAACCGCGGGTTGGAGACACCTTGCATCTTTGCTGCCGCGGGCTGCTCTCCGGACTGGCGGTGCCACCGAATACTGACAGACTGGACGACTGGCTCGGCTTCGGACAACCGATAGGGCCATGGCAAAGCCAGCGGTCGGTTGTAGGTCTTGAACGACGCATCACCCCACTGGCGCTGGTCCTCCATCTCGAACACGTCGCCGGACATGCGACACGTGACATTCCACGGCCCTGCCCGATGGGTCAGGGCTGCAATGTCCTTGAACGGTTGCCAAGGGTCGATCAGGTCGGGAAACCGCCCCATCGTGCGACGACCGTCCGTGTGATCGACCACGACCGGCGCACCTGCAACGCCGATGATCGGATGCAGGACCGTGATGCCGGTCCGGTTGGTCCAGACCTCGCCGCGACTATGGGCGGTGGCGGTGAGGTCCATGCCCTCAGCCGTCAGATCCAGCGCGATCACCGCCGTGATCTGGCCATCCATGTCGTATCGCGACCGCCACGAGACATGCAGCCCCTCGGCGGTCCGCTGGATCCGAACACCCTCGGATTGGGGCGATACGGTGCCCCAATCCCGATCGCGCACAAGGAACGCCACGTCGCGGATCACCTCATCCCGTCGACGTGCAGGTGGCGCAGGTGGCCGTCCTGCAAGGTTGCCTGAACCGCGCCGACCGTCAGATGCTGCGCCGCGGCGGTGCCATAGTGCGCGTGCCTGCTCACATCCTGACCCTCAGTCCATCGCGGGCAGAGGCATAGGCGGCCTCGACCAGTGCCAGCGTCCTGAGGTTGTCCTGCCCCGACGTTTCGGGCATGCGATCCTGACGCAGGCAATCGACGAAATGCTGTTGGATGATCCGCACGCTTTTCTGGATGTTGTGCCAAGGGCGTTCGGCCCAATCCAGCACCGGCGGAGAGACGTCGCGGATGTCCTGAACTCCGCCCCGGTCGATGACCAGCCGGTATCCGGCCTCCAGTCGCAAGGATCCTCCGGTGCCGTCGACCTCCATCAGGGTCTGGGGAAAGGTGTCGGGGACGCGACGCGTGGCATAGGAGCAATCGACCACTGACGTCGCGCCCCCGGCATGATCCAAAAGGATCGTCGCCACATCTTCTCCCCGGATCGCGGGATTGATGCGCGCGGTCGAGGCGGCAAGGTGGGTGACGTCCCCCAGGGCGGCGCGGGCGATGTCCAGCACATGAATACCCAGGTCCTGGATGATGAACCGCGGGTCGGTCGCCAGATAGGGCTGCCCCGAGAACACGTCGTATCCCGACCGAAAGCTGAAACGTCCGAAGAATGGCCGCCCGATCGCTCCACTCCGCAAGGTGTCGATGGCGGCGCGCACGGGCGATTGCCAGCGGAAATTCTCGTGGACCATCAGGGTGCGTTTCGCGGCATTCATGGCGTCGACCATGGCATGTGCGTCTTCCATCGTCTCGGCAAAGGGCTTCTGGCAGATCGCATGCAGCCCCGCCGCCGCCGCCGCCTGGACCAGCGGCCTGTGCGACGCGACGGTCGTGGCGATATCGACGAAGTCCAACCCCCCGTCGGCCAGCATCGCGTCGGCATCCGCATATGTCCGCGTGATGCCGAACAGCGCCGCCGTTTCGGCCAGCCGCACAGCGTCGCGGTCGCACAGGGCCACGATCCGCACGCCCGCGATGTCGCTCCAGGCGTGCAACTGGTTTTGGGCGAAAAACCCGCAGCCGATCAGTGCGCCGTTCAGCATGTCACACCCCCGCCTCTGCCTGCAGTGCCACGCGGGCCTGAAGTTTCTGTTGCGCCTGATCGACCACGACCGCGGCGATGATGACCAGCCCCTTGATGACAGTCTGCCAGAACGACGACACGCCCATCATCACCAGCCCGTCCGACAGCACGCCGATGACGAACGCGCCTACGATCGTGCCGCCGATCCGGCCGCGCCCGCCGGACATCGACGTGCCGCCCAGAACTGCTGCCGCAATGGCGTTCAGCTCGAACGACTGGCCCGTGGCGGGATGGGCCGCCACAAGCTGCGAGCTGATGATCAGGCCCACCAGCGCCGCGCATAGTCCGCTGAACATGTAGACGAACAGCTTGATCCGGTTGACCTTGACACCCGACAGCGCCGCGCCGCGTTCGTTGCCGCCCACCGCATAGATATAGCGCCCCAAGGGCGTGCGCCCGGCGATGTATGCCGCCAGTACGGCCACGGCGATCAGCATCCAGATGGTGATGGGCACCCCCGCCCATGTTCCCGCGCCGATCAGGCGGAACGTGTCGGACCCGTATTCCACGTTCCCGGACAGGTTCGGAAAGGTGCGACCGTCGGAAAACAGCATCGCCGCGCCGCGACAGACATAAAGCGTTCCCAACGTGGCGATGAAGGGCGCCACGTTCAACTTGGTGATCAGCATGCCGTTGACCGCACCAATGGCGATCCCCACCACCATGACGATCAGGCAGATCTCGATCGTGTTGAACTGCATCGTCCATCCCAGGCCGATGTCGATCCCGTTCAGGATCAAATAGCCCGCGACCATGCCGCACAGGCCCACGATCGATCCGACCGACAGGTCGATCCCGCCCGAAATGATGACGAATGTCATCCCGATGGCCAGAAACGCGTTCAGTGCGACGTGCTTGGACATGATGACCATATTCGCGGTCGATAGGAAGTTCGGTGCAGCGAACGCGAAGAACGCGAACACCAGGATCAACGCGATGAAGGTCCGGGCCTTGAGGACCACCAGCAGCATCTGCGTAGTCTGTGGCGCGGGGCGCGCGGTGGATGCGATAGCGCTCATGCGGCAGGTTCCCTGAGGCTGTGTCCCTTGGCCGAGGCGGCGACAAGGGCGGTTTCGGTGGCGTCGTGGCGTTCAAACCGGCCTGTGATACGGCCGTTGGACATGACGACGATAAGATCGGACAGGGCCATCAGCTCCTCCAGGTCCGAGGTGACGAAGACGATCCCCAGCCCCTGCGCCGCTAGGTCGCGCATGGTGCGGAACACTTCGGCTTTGGCGCCGATGTCGATGCCGCGTGACGGCTCGTCCATCAGCAGGACCTTGGGCCGCGTCATCAACGCCTTGCCGATCACGACCTTCTGCTGGTTGCCGCCCGAAAGCGACGATACCGGATTGTCCATGGAGGCGATCTTGACCACCAGCCGCTTGACGAAGTCACCGACGCGGCGGCGCTCTGCGCCAAGGTTCATGTGGATCCCCGCCGTGGTGACCTGTCCCAGAGTGGACAGGGTCATGTTCTCGCGGATCGACAGGATCTGGACCAATCCGTCATTCTTGCGGTCCTCGGGGATCAGGGCGATGCCTTGGGCGATGCGCCCGGAGATGCTGCGCGCCGTCAACGGGCGACCCTCGACGTAAAGGCGGCCTGTCGCATGACGGTGGCGGCCGATGACGCATTCCAGAAACTCACTGCGCCCCGCGCCCATAAGCCCGTAGACCCCCAGGATCTCGCCCGCGCGCAGCGACAGGCTGACATGGTCCACAGCCATGCCGCCGGGGCGCGACAGGCAGACGTCCTCGGCGCGGAACACCTCCTTGCCAAAGGGATGATCCGTGGCCTTGGCATAGTCCTTGCTGGCCTCTCCGATCATTGCGCGCACGATCCAGTCCAGATCCACGCCCTGCATCGACCGCGCGCCGGTGATGCGCCCGTCGCGCAGGACGGTGATGTGGTCGCCGATCCGCAGCAACTCCTCCAGCCGGTGAGAGATATAGACGATCCCCACGCCCTGCCGGCGCAGATCGCCGATGACCCGGAACAGGATCTCCACCTCGGTGGCGGACAGGGCACTGGTGGGTTCATCCAGGATCAGGATGCGCGCGTCGCGTGCCAGGCTTTTGGCGATCTCGACGATCTGCTGCTGGCCCACGCGCAGATCGCCCAGCAGGGTGTTCGGGTTTATGTCCTGTTCCAGTCGCGCCATCAGCGCGCGCGTGTGCGCCCGTTGTTCGCCACGGTTGATGTCGATGCCCGCGCGGGTGCATTCGCGGCCCATGAAGATGTTCTCGGCGACCGTCAGGTTGGGAAACAGGTTCAATTCCTGAAAGACGATCCCGATGCCGTGGCGGCGGGCGTCGTCAGGGCCGTTCAGCCGCACGGGCTGACCGTCGATCAGGACGTGGCCGTCGGTCAGCTGCTCGACCCCGGCGATGACCTTCATCATCGTCGATTTTCCGGCACCATTCTCGCCAACTAGCACGTTGACGGCGCCAAGGTGCAGGTCGAAATCCACCCCCTTCAGCGCCTTGGTGCCGGGATAGACCTTGGTGCCGCCGCGGATCTGCAGGCCCACGGTCATGGCGCGACCAGGGCGGTCGGCACCATGACCCAGGGGGCGTCGGCGGCAGGCAGGGTCATCGCGCCCGTGACCGACAGGCGCCGTCCGGTCAAATCTGCGTCCGGCAGAACAAGGCGCTGATGGGCCTGATCGTTCAGGGCACGGGCCAGCTTGGCGAATTCGATCTGATCGCGAAAATCCGTGAACACCAGGAAGTCCAGCGCATCGCGCAGGGCGGTGCCGCGGATGACCGGGCCCAGTTGAACCGTCAGGTCCCCCTGCCCGTCCGCATCGGTATCCAGCGTCAGGGTGGCGGCGCGGGCTTCCCGGTCAGCCCCGACCACGACACCATCGGCTTGCACGATGAAGTTCCAGGGGCTTCCCTCTGACGCCGGACGGATCCCGTGCGCTTCACCTGCAGCGTCCAGCCCTTGCGCTAGGATCGCGCGCAGATCGGACGCGCCGACGGTACGATCCTGAACATAGGGGGGCAGTTCCTCGTCGAAGATCTGCGTAGCCCTCGCCGCCATGCGCTGGTCGTCGTCCATCGGCGCTTCTGCTTCAGCAGTGGTGGGATCGGGGTTGGGAACGATCTTGCAGCCGGGCAACAGCGCCAGCGCGCAGACCATCAAGGCGGTCCATGCAGGTGTCATCGACAGATCCTTTGGGACGGGAACGGGTTTGGCACGGGGCCAAACCCGCAGGGCCTCATTCGGCCAGGGCGAAGGTTTCCAGCTGATCGGCGTTGTCGGCATTGATCAGCACGCAATCCATCAGTTGCTTTCCGTCCAGCCCAGTCTCGCCGGTGCGCAGGTACTGATCGGCCTGCTCGACCGCCAGCTGCGCCTGCCGGTAGGCGGGTTGCAGGACGGTCGCCTTGATGCCACCTGCCTTGATGGAGTCGCGCACGTCATTCGATCCGTCGAACCCCACCACGATCACGTCAGTGCGGCCCGCGGCTTCCAGCGCGGCCCAGGCACCCATCGCCATCGTATCGTTGCCCGAAATAACGCCCTTGATGTCGGGATGTGCCTGCAGCATCGTTTCCATGACGGTGAATGCTTCGGTCTGGGACCAGTTGGCGGTTTGCTGGGCCACCATCTCCAGATCGGGATACTGGTCTATGATGTCGTGATAGCCCGACGACCGGATGCCCGCGTTGGTGTCCGCCTCGCGGCCCAGCAACTCCGCGTACTGTCCTTCTTCGCCCATCAGGCGGACGAACTCCTCGGCCCCCAGCTGTGCGCCCTGATAGTTGTTGGACACGATCTGGCTGACGGCGATGCCGCTTTCCTTGATCTCGCGGTCGATCAAAAAGGACGGAATGCCCGCATCCTTGGCGGATTGCACGGCAGCGACGGTGGCGTCGGCCCCGGCATTGTCCAGAATGATCGCCTTGGCGCCGCGGGCGATGGCGGTGTTGAACAGCTCGGACTGCTTGTTCGGATCGTCGTCATGGACCATCACGACCGTCTCGTATCCCAGTTCCTGCGCACGCGCCTCCGCACCCACGGCCTCGGCCTTGAAGAACGGGTTGTCGTGGCTGGGGGTGATGATCGCAATCAGCCCCTCGGCCGATGCAAGACCCGGCAGCGCCAGTGCCATGGTCAGTCCCAGTGCCGATATCCTCAGCCGGCGTTTCAAATTCATAACGTCCTCCCTTGTTTTGCTGTGCCAGCCGGGTAGCGATCCGGTCCTCCCTGACACGATAAGCCTGATAGTAGTTCACATCCTAGTCAACAGGTATGATGAGATGATCTTTATGGCATCAACCACCACCCCAAGCCCAAGGAAATGACCGGCAGGTAGGTGATCGCCGCCAGCGCTGCCAGAACGGTGCAGATCGGCCAGACTAACGAGGTGAACAGCGCCTGCACCGGCACCCGCGCTACAGCGGCGGCCGCGAACAGGTTTACTCCCAAAGGAGGCGTGATCATCCCAAGCGCCAGGTTCACCACGATGACGATTCCGAAATGCACCGGGTCGATGCCAAAGCTGATCGCCACCGGCGTCAGGATCGGCGCCAGCACGAGGATCGCGGCACTGGTCTCGATGAACATGCCCACGACAAGCAGCAGCAGGTTGACGCCCAGAAGGAAGGTCAGCGCGCTGCCGAAGTTCTCCTGGGACCAGGTGCCCACGGCGCCGGGCAGGCCCGACAGGCTGATCAGGAAGCTGAACAGAGCCGCCGCCGAGATGATCAGCATGACCGCCCCTGACGATACCGCAGCTGCGCGGAAGATCCCCGGCAGGTCCGACCAGGACAGTTCGCGATAGACGACGATCGACAGGATCAGCGCATAGATGACTGACACGGCCGCGGCCTCGGTTGGCGTGAAGACGCCGCCATAGATGCCGCCCACGATGATGATCGGCATCATCAGCGCGCCGAACGCGCGGCGCGCGGCGGTCAGGATAGCCTGGCGCCCTTCGCCGTCATGCTTGCCATGCCCTTTCACGCGGCACCAGATCTGGACCATCACGACTAGCGCTGCCGCGATCATCAGGCCCGGCACCATGCCTGCCAGAAACAGCCGCGTGATCGAGGTCTCGGTCGACACAGCGTAAAGGATCAGCGGCACCGATGGCGGGATGATCACCCCTAGTTCGGCTGAGGACGCCTGGATCGCGCCGGCCATGCCTACCGGATAGCCATGGCGCAGCATCGCCGGGATCAGGATCGATCCGACCGCAAAAGTCGTGGCGACCGACGATCCGGAAATGGCCGCGAACAGCATGCAGGTCAGCACGCAGCTTCTGGCAAGCCCGCCCTGGATGTTGCCAACCATGGATTTCACAAGATCGACCAGTCGGGCCGAGATACCCCCCTGGGTCATGATCGCGCCCGCCAGGATGAAGAACGGCACCGCCATCAGCGGAAAGCTGTCCAGCCCGGTGAACATCTTTTGCGGGACCACCACCAAGGGCAGGTTGGAGAAGAAATGGATGGCGATGATCGAGGCCAGTCCGATGGACACCGCCACCGGCACCGACAGCGTGAACAGGGCGACAAGCGCCGCGGCGAGGGCGGAATTCACGGGCGTTCCCTTTCCTGATCGACATGGCGCAGTAGCACGCCCGGAATGGCCATCAGCGCCCCCAACGGGATCGCTGCATAGAACCAGCTCATCGAGGTGCCCATCATCGCAACCCGCTGCGCCTGCACCCGTAGCGTCATGGACCAACCCTGCCAGACCAGCACCGCCAGAAAGACCAGCGTCAGCAGGGTCACCAGCCGGATCACCCAGATCTGCGCGCGCGGGGGTAGCAGGCTGCGGATGAAATCGATGGGGATCATCGCGCCAAGCCGGAAGCCTGCCGCCGCGACCAGCAGCGTGGACCAGATGATCAACCCGCGGGCCAGAATCTCGGACCAGCCTGCGGCATGGCCCAGACCGAACCGGGTGACGACCTGGAAGAAGACCAGCCCGGTCGCTACAGCCAGCAGCAGCGCCGCCAGATTATGGGCCAGCTGGACGACGCCTTCGGCAAAGGCTTCGACATATTTCATGATGGTGCCCTCGATATCGGGGCGGGGCCGCGGACAGCCCCGCCGGACGCCCTCAGTTCTGCGCGTCGCGGATGCGCGCGATCAACTCGGGCGCATAGCGGTCGGCGAATTCGTCATAGGCGGGCTGCACGGCGGCGGCAAAGGCGGCCTTGTCGATATCCTCGACCACCTCCATGCCGTTTTCCTTCATCATCGCGATGCCCGAGGTCTCGTTTTCCACCACTGTCGCGCGGGACGCGGCGGCGGCAGCTTGGGCGGCCTCCACGAACCAGCCCTGCTGCTCTTCGGTCAGGCCGTCCCAATGGATCGCGGACATGGCCACCACGGCGGGCGAATAGACATGGCCCGTCAGGGTGATGTTGTCCTGTATCTCCCACATGTTGTTCGCGGTCACGATCGGGATGGGGTTTTCCTGTCCGTCGATGGTGCCCTGCTGCAGCGAGGTCAGCACCTCGGTCCAGCTCATCGGCGTCGGCGCGGCACCGGCGGCGCGGAAGGCCGCGATATGCACTTCGTTCTCCATCGTGCGCAACTTCAGTCCTGCCATGTCGGCCGGTTCGCGGATCGGACGGACCGAGTTGGTGATGTGCCGGAACCCGTTCTCGGCCCAAGCCAGGCCCACGATGCCGTGCGGCTGAAAGCTGGCCAGCAATTCCTGTCCGATCTCACCATCCAAGACCGCGTGAGCGCTGGCGTAATCGTTAAACAGGAACGGGAAATCCAGTGCATAGACCTCGGGGACGAAATTGCCGATGGGTCCAGTCGACGAGATCGTCAGCTCGACCGTGCCGATCTGCAGCCCCTCGATCACATCGCGTTCGCCGCCCAAGGCGCCCGCCGGACGCAGCGAGATCTCGAACGCGCCGTCGGACAGCTCCGCGATGGTGTCGGCGAAGGCGCGCGCCGCGTCGCCGTAATGGCTGTCGGCGGGCGGGGTGAAGGCCAGGTTCATTACCTGTGCCTGGGCCAGCGCCGGTCCCGCGCCCAGCATCATGGCCAGCATCGACGCGGCGGTCATCATCTTGGTCATTGTCAGTCTCCTCCCGTTTGTTGGTGATCGCGGCGGACGCTCCCCCGCCCGCCGCGTGATGTCAGGTGATGCGATGGATGCTGGCTTCGACCTCGTCCCAGTCAAAGACGCGCTTCCAATCGTCGCGCATCAGCATCGGCTTGCCGAACTCGATGGCCTTATTGCATGCATCCGAGAACGCGCCCTCGCGTTCGTTGAACAGCACCGCGCCCAGGATGTTCATGTGGCCCAGCAGGAAATCGCGGGCGCATTCGTGGCTGACGCCGCTGCGCGCAACACATTCGTCCAATGCTTCGCGCATCACGGCCATCAATGAGGCGCAGACCGTCTCTGACAGGCCCGGCTCCAGCATGGCCATCTGCTTGACCGTGACCCGGTGGCTGCGCGCAACGGGAGCATAAATCGCCTTTGCGATGCGTTCGCCCAAATCATAGTGCTCCTCGGGACCTTGCATCAGCGCGTTCACCACGCCCTGTTTCGCCGCGACCCCGCCGAAATGGTCGGCCCGGCCTTCGGGCGTGTCCTCGTCGTTCCAGATCGGTGGATGACAGGGATGGGTCACGAAATAGGTGATGTCGTCGCGCTCGGGCAAATGTCCCGCGAAGGGCGCGGCTGCATCCAGGATCACAACCACAGTGCCCGGCGCCAGCGTCGGTACGATGGCCGCAGCGACCTTGCCAATAACGGAGTCCGGCACTGCCAGGATCACCACCTGCGCGCCGTCCAATGCGGTGTCCTGCGGCACGCAGTCCAACCCGGTCTCCGCCTTCAGGCGGGCCTGCCCGGTAGGGCTCACCTCGACATGGGCCACATCGAAATCGGTCCGAGCCAAGTTCGTCGCCAGACGCACTCCCATCTTTCCGCCTGCCCCTAGCAGCGCCACCTTGGTCATTTCGGTCTCCTTTGGCATTCTGCAATCACTTGCCTAACTGGTATGATGAGGTGATAATGATTCCGATACGTCAAGAGGGGACGCGAATGACCGATCTGCGGCTTGCCTGGCTGGGCGACGATTTCACCGGCGCGGCCGCCGTGATGGAGGTTCTGACCTTTGCGGGCGTGCAGTCGGTCCTGTTCACCGAACCGCCCTCGGCCGCGCTGCTGGCGCGTTTCACAGATTGTGCGGCGGTGGGGCTGGCGACGACTGCCCGCGCGCATGGACCTGCCTGGATGGCCGAACACCTGCCACCGCTCTTCGCTGCGCTGGAGGCGTTGCGGCCCCAGATCCTGCATTACAAGATCTGCTCGACCTTCGATTCGTCGCCACATATGGGCTCGATCGGCGCGGCCATCGCGGCGGGGCTGTCGGTGCGCCCGTCGCGCGCAGTGCCCCTGGTGACCGCGGCCCCCGCGATGCGGCGCTATCAGGCTTTCGGGCATCTGTTCGCGGGTAGCCCGCAGGGGGTGTTCCGGCTGGACCGCCACCCGGTGATGGCCCATCACCCTGCGACGCCGATGGCTGAATCCGACCTGCTGGCCCATCTTGCCGCGCAGACCGACCTGCCCGGCGCACTGATCGACTTGGAAGCGCTGGCGGCGGATTCTCAGGCCCGGCTGGAGGAGGCCTTGGCGCAAGGCGCACGCATCCTCTCCATCGACAGCATAGACCCGGTATCCGAGGCCGCGGCAGGCGCCCTGATCTGGGAAAACCGCGCCCGCCTGGGTCTGGTCGCGGGCAGCCAAGCGGTCGAATACGCGCTGGTCCGGCACTGGCAGCAGAGCGGCACCTTGCCCCCGCCGTCCCCGCCCGCCTCCGCCGGACGCGTGGCACAGATCGCGGCAGTGTCGGGCTCGGTCTCTCCGGTGACGGCAGTGCAATTGGACTGGGCAGGGCAGCATGGGTTTGCGCTGCTTCCCTTTGACGCGCGCGCTGCCTGTGGGTCGGACGACGATCTGGACGCCGAGGTCGCGCGCCTGACCCGCGCCGCCCTGACCGCCGCGCACGACGGGGCCAGCCCGCTGGTCCACTCCGCGACGGGGCATAACGGCGCACAGGTTGGGGTGTTCCGAACGGCGCTGGCGGCAGCCGGCATGGCGCCCGACACCGCCGCCCGACGTATCGGAGAGGGGCTGGGCCGCATCCTTGACGGGGTGCTGCGCGGGTCGGACATCCGGCGGGCAGTGATCTCGGGGGGCGACACATCGGGACACGCGATGCGGCAACTGGGCCTGTCGGCCCTGACCGCACTGGCGCCCACGATCCCCGGCGCGGCATTGTGCCTCGCCTATGGCGACGGTCCCCATGACGGGCTGGAGATCGCTTTGAAGGGCGGGCAGATGGGCTCCCCCGATTACTTCGGCTGGATCCGCGACGGCGGCGGCCTCCGCGCACAGGAGCATTCATGATCCGCGTCACCTATCTGCTGGAAACACCGGGCGATCCGCGCGCCATGGCCGAGAAGATAGCGGCCGACCAGTCCACCGGCACATTTACCGCCCTGCCGGGCGAGACCGACGTCCTGCGCGCCCGCCACGCCGCTCGCGTTGAACAGGTGACCATGTTGGAACCCCTGCCCCACCCGTCCCTGCCCGAAGGCACAGGTCCAGTGCAGCGCGCCCGCGCGACCATCGCCTTTTCGCCCGACAGCATAGGCGGCGACATCGCGGCGCTGCTGACGGTGACGACGGGGGGGCTCTTCGCGGCGCGCGGTCTGACCGGCATGCGGGTGCTGGATTTTGATCTGACGCCCGATTTTGCCGCCCATCCTGGGCCGCAATTCGGCATCGACGGGTCGCGCCGCCTGACCGGGGTCGCGGAGGGGCCGATCATCGCGTCGATCATCAAGCCCTCGCTTGGGCTGACGCCCGACCAGACGGCCGAGGTCGTCCGAACCCTGTGTGACGCAGGGGTCGATTTCATCAAGGACGACGAAAAGATGATGTCGCCCGCCTATTCCCCGTTCGAGGCGCGGGTCGATGCCATCATGGCGGTCATCCGCGACCATACGCAGCGAACCGGGAAACAGGTGATGTATGCCTTCGGCCTGTCATCGGCCGACCCGGACGTAATGATGCGCCGCCACGATCACGTCGTGGCACGGGGCGGCAATGCGGCGGTTGTGAACATCAATTCCATCGGGCCAGGGGCGATGGCCTTTCTGCGCCGGCGGTCGGCCTTGTGCCTACACGCGCATCGCAACGGGTGGGACCTGCTGACGCGCCATCCGGGTCTCGGGTTCGAGTTCCGCGCCTGGCAGAAGATCTGGCGCCTGCTGGGCGTCGATCAGTTCCAGATCAACGGCATCGGCGCGAAGTACTGGGAGGGCGACGACAGCTTCGTGGCCGTGTCCCAAGGCTTGGTGTAGGAGACCGCGGGCGGAGCCCTTGGCGTAGCGCAGCGCGCGGCCGGTGGTGAGGCTGGCGGCCACCGTCGATCTT
>NZ_MEES01000077.1:0-14777 GCF_001724535.1 Paracoccus sp. SCN 68-21
CGCTTCAACGCCCTCGGCACCGCCGAGATCGAGCGCGTGGCATGAGCTTAATGGGGTAAGGGGAAATCACGCCTCAACGCCGAGTTCTGCAACAACGCCGATCGCGATCGCGGAATGGCGCCCCGACAGCCTGACGCCGCCGGTCCGGGAAGCGCTGCGGGACCTGCCCATCGAGAGCCGCGACGGCCCCGCCGTCGATCACGACTGGGGCGAGGCCGACCTGACCCCGGTCGAGCGTGCCTATGGCTGGAACAGCTTTGCCGTCCTGGCGATGACCGCCGGCGTCCCCGAGGCGCCCGTCAACGCCATCGCGGCCAGTGCGCGGGCGACCTGCCAGCTGCGCTATGTGGTCGGCACCGACCCCGACGATATCCTGCCGGCGCTGCGCCGCCATCTGGATGCCGCGGGGTTTCAGGCGGTGCAGATCATCGCGCATGATCGCGGATTCTTCCGTGCCACGCGGCTTGACCCGGATCACGCATGGGTCCGCAGGGTGGCGGCATCAATCCAGCAGACGACGGGCAAGCCGCCCCATATCCTTCCGAACCTTGCGGGGTCGCTGCCCAATGACAGCTTTGCCGACATCCTGCAGCTGCCGACGATCTGGGTGCCCCATTCCTATCGGGGCTGTTCGCAACACGCACCGGACGAACATGTGCTGAAGCCGGTCTGCCGGGATGCGCTGCGCGTGATGGCGGGCCTGTGGTGGGACCTGGGGGGCGACACGGCGGCGCGCTGACGGCGGGGCCGCGTTACGCGGCCCTTGGGGTGAACCGCGCGGTCCGCTCATCCACCAGATAGCCCTGGGCGAAGCTTGCCGGATCGGACGCGATGCGGGCCACGGCGCGGATGATGACATCGGCCTTGGCGTCGTCCATCAGCACGGAAAACGCAAGGCGCGTCCAGCCGGGCTTGGCGACCTCCTGCCCGGCCAGGATATCCTGCCGCAACCGGTCCGAGCCCGCGCGGTCAAGCCCCAGCAGCCGATGCGCATAGGGCCCGGCGCAGGCACATCCGCCGCGCGCCTGGATGCCGAAATGATCCGACAGGATGCGGCACACCAGCTGCGGATGCACGACCGCACCGTCCTGCCCGCGGATCAGGAACGAAAAGACCGGCAGCGCCTTTGCCCCGGACAGGCCCAGGATCTCCAGCCCCGGAACCTCGCGCCAGCGTGCAACGGCGCGCTGGCGCAATGCCGCAAGCCGCGCTGCCATCACCTCGGCGCCGATGATGTCCTTGACCTGGAAACACAGGGCGGCGCGGATATCGCCGATCACGTTGGGCGTCCCCGCCTCCTCGCGCGCGATGACGTCGGTCGCGTAATCCTGCCCCCAGGGCGACACGAAGCGCACGGTGCCCCCGCCCGCGCCGGTCGGGCGCGCGGCCCTGACGGCGTCGCGGCGCAGGATCAGCACGCCCGATGCGCCGGGGCCGCCGATGAACTTGTGGGGCGACAGGACGACGGCATCCATGCCGACGGCCATGTCGATCGGCAGATAGGGCCCCGCCCCGGCATAATCCCACACGCTGATCGCCCCATGACGCCGCAGAAGGCCGGTGATCGCCGCCACATCGCTGACGATGCCTGTGACGTTCGACATGGCCGAGAACGCACCCAGAACCGGACGCGGGCCTGCCGCCGCCAGATGGGCGGCCAGATCGGCCAGGTCCGGGCCGCCGGTCGGGCCTTCGGCGATCTCGGTCACCTCGGCCCCGGATTCGCGCCAGGGCAGGATGTTGGAGTGATGCTCATAGGGGCCGATCAGCACCAGCGGGCACCGCCCCGCCGCGACCATCGCGTCGATGCCCAGCAGATGCGTCAGCTTGGACAGCCCCGCCGTCGCCCCCGCACCGGCGAATATCACCGCATGATCCCGGGTCGCGCCGCAGGCCTGCGCGATGATGCGCCGCGCCTCGGCCCGCAGGCGGTTCATGTGGCGGCCACAATAGGACGCCTCGGTATGCGCGTTGGAGTAATAGGGCAGGACATCGGCGGTAATCGCATCCTCGATCTGGCGCAGGGCGCGACCCGAGGCCACGTAATCGGCATAGATCATCGGGTTCGGACCGGCGGGCCCAGGCACCATCACCCCCTCTCCGATCAGGCCCGCGCGCAGGGACGCGATCGCGTCGCGCCCGCTCAGATCCGCGTGAAAGCGCTGGAACAGGTCCGGGGTGGTGCTCATGGGTCAAACCTTGCATCTGGGGGCGTATTCACACGACAATCCCTGATGCGCGGGGCATAATCATTCCCTGTTTCATGCCACTGCACAGGAATTTGCGATCATATGACCCAAGACATGCGGCTGGATGCCATCGACTCCGCGATCCTGCGCGTGCTGCAGCGCGACGCCTCGCTGTCGCAGCGCGACGTGGCCGAACGCGTGGGCCTGTCGCAGAACGCCTGCTGGCGGCGCATCGCCCGGCTGAAGGAGGCGGGGATCATCCGCGGCCAGACGCTGCGCCTGGATCACGGCCGGATCGGGCTGGGCCTGACCGTCTTTGTCATGCTGCGCACGCGGGATCATTCGACCGAATGGCTGACGACCTTTCGCAGGACCGTGCTGGGCATCGAGAACGTCATCGACGTGTTCCGCATCGCGGGCGATTACGACTATATGCTGAAGATCGTGGCGCGTGACATGAACGATTTCGACGGCATCTATCAGCGCCTGATCGCCGGGGCCGCGCTGGAGACGGTCACCTCCTGCATCGCGATGGAGGCCATCGCGGACCGCCGCGACCTGCCGGTCTGACCGAACCCTTGGCAACCGTGTGGACCGCCCCGATGATCGCCGGGGCGGGTCCGTCTCTTACACGCGGGGCGTCTGTCCGCCCTCAGCGATAGATGTGGATGATCTGGCGATCCTGCGGAGAGATCAGCACCGTCTGCCCGTTGATCTGGGCATAGCGATAGTCCGGCTGGTCGGGGATATCATAGATCGTCACCGTCTCGGGCACGCCGGCGCCGACGACGACCTCTCCGTCCAGATAGATCGGCTCGACCGCGTTGGTCGTGACATAGGCGGTCACCTCGGTGGTCGGCTCCTCGGCTGCGGCGGCACCGCTGGCCCCGCCGATCGCGGCACCCGCGACGGCACCGATGGGTCCGCCGATCAGCGCACCCATGGCCGCGCCGCCCAGACCCCCGACAGCAGTGTCCTGGCCCGTCGTCGGGTCCTCGACCGGGGCCTGGATGATCGTCACGCCGACCGTTTCGCGATTGGGATACAGCGAGACGACCTCATCGCCCGCGCGGACGTTCAGATAGTCGCCATAGGCCCAGCCCTCCAGCGTGCCGCTGCTGACCTGGCACCAGTTCGCGCTGTCGATGCAGCCGATCACCGAGACCTCCTGGTCCGTGCCGATGGCGCCGATCACCCCGTGCTGCACGCCCGGACCCGACCGCACGTTCAGGTCGGTCGAGACGGTGGCGGCGGTCTGCGCCGAGGCCGCGCCCGCCACGGCCATCGCCGCGACGAAGGTGGATGCAAGATACTGTTTCATGGATATCTCCGGTCTGTCGGGCGTGGCGCCCGTTCATACCGTGTCAACTTGTCGCAGGCGTGCCGGTTCCGCGACCACGACGCACCAAGGGCCACGGCGCGCACACGTTCGGGTGAGGCGGATCGCCGCCGGTGCCCCCGCACCTGACCGATCCCGAACCGGGATGCCCGATCGTCCCCCATGACGGCCCGTATCGCGCCAGGCGTTCCAGGACGACACGGAGCGCCGCCCCCGGCGCGACACGACGGTCCGGGCGCGCGGGACGATATCGCGCGCGCCGCGCCAGGGTCAGCCGGTCTTCGACTTGACCGCAGGCAGTTCGATGTTGATCTCCAGGCTGGACATCTGGTCGCCGCGCTCCATGCGGACCTCGACATCCTTGTCGCCGATGGGAACGTGCTTGCGGATCGCCGCGACGATGTCGCGCTGCAGCATCGGCAGGTAATCCGCCTCGGCGGTGCCGCTGCTGCTGCGTTCATGCGCCAGCAGGATCTGCAGGCGATCCTTGGCGGTCTGGGCGGATTTGGGCGGGGCCTTGCGGCGGACGAAATCGAACAGGCTCATGACGCCCGCCCGAACAGACGCTGCAGCAGGCCGGGGCGGCGCTCTCCGGGAATGCGCATCTCGACCGTGTCTCCGGTCAGCCGCGACACCGCGTCCTGATAGGCCTCGGCCGCGGCGGACGGCCCGTCCAGCGTGACCGGCGTGCCCACGTTCGACGCCTTGAGGATCGCCTTGCTTTCGGGGACGACGCCCAGCAGCGGCACGGCCAGGATCTCCAGCACGTCCTCGACGGTCATCATCTCGCCCTTCTCGACGCGCTCCTGGTCATAGCGGGTGATCAGGACCTGCGCCTTGATCGGCTCGGCGCCTTCGGTTTCGGCCCGGCGGGTCTGGCTGCTCAGCAGGCCCAGCACGCGGTCGCTGTCGCGCACCGAGGACACTTCGGGGTTGGTCACGACCACGGCCTCGTCGGCGAAATACATCGCCATCTGGGCGCCATGCTCGATGCCCGCGGGGCTGTCGCAGATGATATAGTCGAAATCGGACTTCAGCTCGGTCAGGACCTTCTCGACGCCCTCCTTGGTCAGGGCGTCCTTGTCGCGGGTCTGCGAGGTCGGCAGGATCGACAGCGTGTCGACCCGCTTGTCCTTGATCAGCGCCTGCTTCAGCTTGGCGTCGCCCTGGATGACGTTGATGAAATCGAACACCACCCGGCGCTCGCAGCCCATGGTCATGTCCAGGTTGCGCAGACCCACGTCGAAATCGATGACGACGGTGCGAAAGCCCTTCTTGGCCAGCGCGGCCGAGATCGCGGCGGACGACGTCGTCTTGCCCACGCCGCCCTTGCCCGACGTGATCACGATGATCCGCCCAAGGGGCGGATTGGTCTTGGGTTCTGTCGTCATGCGATCACCTCCATGCAGAGTTTTTCATCCTTGAGATAGATATGCGTGCAGCGGTTCAGCGCGGCCGCGTCCAGCGTCTCGCTGGTCTGGTAGAGGCCCGCGATGGCCACCAGCTCGGCGCTGAGATTCTGGCAGAAGATATGCGCGCTCTCATCGCCGTGGCATCCCGCCATCGCGCGACCGCGCAGGGTGCCATAGACGTGGATGTTGCCCGCCGCGACCAGTTCGGCGCCGGAGGCCACCGACCCGATCACCGTCAGATCGCCATGCTCGGCCATCACCCGCTGCCCCGAACGGACCGGCGCGTGGACGACCTTGTTGCGCAGCGGCGGCGGCGCATCGGCGGCAGGTGCCGCAGCCGTCGCGCGCGGCAGGGGCGCGTCGCGGCCGGTGGTCACCGCGATCAGGCCCAGCCCCTCCAGCACCGCGCCGTCCAGCCGGTCGGCGTTCTGGACGCCAAAGACACGCAGATCGCGGTTGCGCAGATGCGCCAGCAGCGCCGCCAGAGGGTCCGCGTCGCACAGGCCCGGCGCATGGGCCAGGTCCAGCACCATCGGCGCGCCCGAAAAGAACTGCGGCGTCGTGCGCAGCTGTTCGTCCAGCTGCGCATAAAAGGCGTCGCCTACGCTGTCGGCGTCGATGCGCAGGACCAGCGCGGTCAGGAACCGGCCCCTCACCTGAAATGCGGCCGAGGCGGCCGTGACGGAATCCTGCCGGTTCCGGGCGTATCCTTTTGACACGTCGAGACTGTGCTCCTGCTCTGGGCGGATCGCGATTCGATGCCGCGACGCTGTTGTTGACCTCCCATTTCACGAACTGGGCGCCAACGGAAGAAACTCCGGCCATTTCCAGCAGGAACCCGCCGCATTTTCGGGCCGCGCCGACCCGGCGGCGGTCGCCGCCATGCGCCCGTCGCATGGCAGCACCGACGTGCGCGTGCGTTGCAAGGTGCCGATGTTAGCGCCATCTAACGGTCAACGCAGCACCGGGCCAATCCGGGACCGGTGCCGCCGGGACGAACCGAAAAGGATACGACCATGACCGCCATCACCCAGAACCGCACCGCCACCGACGCAGGCCTGCGCACCCGCCTGACGACCGCGATCCAGCGGATGCAGGACAGCCGCGCCCGCCGCGCCATCTACCGCCAGACCGTGCGTGAGCTGAACGCCCTGACCACCCGCGATCTGGACGACCTGGGCATCAACCGCTCGATGATCACCGCGCTGGCCCACGAAGCGGCTTGGGGACCGGCCCGCTGAGGCCGTCCTGACGCGGCTGTTCGCTGACCCTGGGCGCTTTGGCCAGGATCACCGAAGGCCTGAGAACTGATCCGGTGCCCCTGTCTTGTGCCCCCGCAGCACGACCGTTCAGGCGCAGACGGCGGCCATGCCGGGGTGATTGTCACGCATGACGGTGCGGGATTTGTGACGGGGACGGCGGCGATCTGCGTGTTCGGGTAAGGGCTTAGGGCGTGGTCTGCCCTCTTTGCCGTGGCCAAGACGCCATCAAGCCCGATCCGAGGGGCGACCGGTCCCATGGTTCGACCAATAAGGTCCGTGACAGCCCTGCGTCTTCGGAGTGAGAAGCATGGTGACGGCCTGCTCCGGCGCACCTGCGCATAGGCTCATATCGCCCGCCACCAGTGCGCGGCACAGGGCCAGCGCCTGCGGGATATCCAGGGTCGGCCCGCGAACCATAATCCCATCGACCAGGCGGTGCAGGACAGGTGAGGCACATGGGCCTTGGTCGCCCCGTCCTGGGCCAGGGCCGGCGCGACCGCCGTCGGCACGGCCTGCGCGTGATGCTGCAGCACCGGGGCGGGGATAGGGGCCAACTTGCGGTTGCCGCCCGGCTTGTGCATCATCTGGCTCTGCGCTTGCCTGAGGGCAGGCGGACCGTTCCGACAGAGCACCAGCCTCAAGCGCCAGGCTTGCGCTGCAGGACCGCCAGGAAGTGCCGCCGAACATGGATCGTCCGGGGCGGCCACGCTGGCTTACGCGAGATGCCCGCCGAGATGTGTCCCCCGGCGGTCGCGACATGTCGGTCCGGATGGATCCGCTCGACGTCGGCACGGTCGGCGCACGACACATGTCGCGATCGCATTCGACGCTGGTCAGACAGGCAGGCCAAGCACGCTCGCTCAGCGCGACGAAGCCGTCAAAGGCCAAGGGGGCATCAAGGCGGCCGGCCGTTGGGCGCAAACAACTGCGATCGTGCTGGGCCGCGTGCCGTGCGTTTCCACCGCCCCTGGCGATCGCGTTCCCGCCGATGGTCTGCCCGCCGGTCCCGCGCCAAGGCTGCCACCCGGCTGTGGCATCCGGTGAGGCCGGGTTTGACCATGCCAGCATGCCCCTGACTTGCGCGTTCGCGGCTGTCTGCACGACCGGCAGGTCCCGGTCTTCGGCCCGATGCGTTCACCACCAGAGGCTTCGCCACGGCATTGCGCAAGGACCCCGGGCGCCGCGCATTCTGGCGCAGATGCGCGCGTCGGGTGACGGTCGAAAACGCCCTGCGGATCGCTCCGTCGCCCCATACCTCCGGGGAAAGGCTCCCATGGCTCACCTTTCAGGCGATATCAGGCGCCCATCCCGCTTGGCTCCGCGTGGAAAGCGACGGACCCTCCAGAGGTGCGCCGAACAGGCCCCCAGCCTGCGCACGAAAATAAGGGGCGGTCGCCAGGACGGTTGGACCAAAGGGTCCGAGGGAACAAGGAACTGTCCGGGGGACAGTTTCGCCCGAGAACGGAACCCGCAGCAGACCAGCACCGGCACCACGCCGATCTGTGCGCTCAGCCCCTGCCCGCTCAGGATCACCGACAGCGGCCCGGCGATGTTGCCCGCGTCATTGGCGCCATGAGCAAATCCCAGGATCACCACCGCCATCAGCAGCGCGGGGCGCAGCAGAGGCTTGATCCCCGGCTTGCGCGGATGGGCGGCGGGTCAGCAGATGCCCGACCAGGGCGGGCAGAACCGCCGCCCCGATGATCACCGAAAGCCCCAGCTGGCGGTTCACCAGCAGCACATAGGCCGAAAACAGCCCCACCATCAGCCCCACCAGCGGCGGCAGCCCGCGCAGGGCGGCGGCGATGGACTGCGATGTGCCGACCGGCACCTGTGCCGACGGCCTCGGCGATGTCCGCAAGCCCAACGGGATCGATTTTGCGCCCTCCCCGGGCAGTCGATGGGCATCTACCTCCTGAAAATGGCCGATACGGGGGCATATACCAAGGCCGACGTCGACGACTGCGTCATCGCCGGGCAGGCTCTGGCCCCGTACGCCCACGCCGTCATGGGCGCCTGCGCCGCGTCACTCCTGTCTTGGGCAGCACTACTGAAGGGCCGGACCCTTCAGGCGCGCCGCGGCATGCTGCCTGACGTGCAGCCGCACAGCATCAGGATTGGCCGCAACGCCCCTACGGGCTGGCGCGGCCATCCGCCAATGGCTGTCGGCGGCGGGCCTTCAGGGTCGAGCGTACCCCAAGCAGCAACAGCCCCAGCGTCAGCAGCAGCACGACCGCACTGATCGGGCGCGAAAGAAAGACCATCGGATCGCCCCGCCCCAACAGCATGGCGCGGCGGAAATGCTCCTCCATCATCGGGCCGAGGACAAAGCCCAGCAGCATCGGGGCCAGCGGAAAGTTCAGCAGGCGCAGCGCATAACCCAAGATGCCGAACATCGCGACCATCAGCACGTCGAAGCCGCTGGAATTGACGCTGTAGGTTCCGATGCAGATGAACATCAGGACCGCCGGGAACAGCCAGTGATAGGGCACCGTCAGCAGCCGCACCCACAGCCCGATCAGCGGGATGTTCAGGACCAGCAGCAGCAGGTTGCCGATCCAGAAGCTCATCACCAGGCCCCAGAACAGGGCGGGCTGTTCGGTCATCAGCTGCGGCCCCGGCGCGATGCCGTGGATCATCAGCGCGCCCAGCATCAGGGCCATCGTGGCGCTGCCGGGGATGCCCAGGGCCAGCGTCGGAATGAAGGCGGTCTGGTCGGCGGCGTTGTTGGCCGATTCCGGGCCGGTGATGCCCTCGATCTCGCCGGTGCCGAATTTCTCGGGGGTCTTTGAGATGCGGCGCTCCATCGCATAGGACATGAAGGCCGCGATCGACGGCCCGGTGCCGGGCAGCGTGCCGAAGAACGATCCGACCGCCGCGCCCCGCAGCATCGGCCGCCAGGACCGGCGCATGTCCTCCCGCGTGGGCTTCATGGACCTCAGCCCGATGGAGCGGCTGTCGATGTCCTTGGCGTCGATCTTGCCGATGCTGGCGATGACCTCGGACAGGCCGAAGATGCCCAGGGCCAGCGCGACCAGCGCGATGCCGTCCGCCAGCTCGATCATGCCGAAGGTAAAGCGGCGCGTGCCGGTATAGACGTCCGAGCCGACCAGCCCGAACAGCATCCCCAAGCAGACCATGATCAGCCCCTTGCTCATCGCGCCGCTGGACATGCTGGAGGCCGCGACCAGCCCCAGCAGCATCAGCGCGAAATATTCCGCCGACGAGAATTGCAGCGCGACCTGGGCGATGCTGCCGGAAAAGCCCATCAGCAGCAGGATGCCGATGGACCCACCGGTAAAAGACGCGATGGTCGTCATCAGCAGCGCGACCCCCGCGCGGCCCTGCCGCGCCATGGGATAGCCGTCCAGCGCGGTGATGGCGCTGGACGGCGTGCCCGGCACATTCAGCAGGATCGAGGCCGTGCTGCCGCCATAGCTGGTGCCATACCAGATCCCGGCCAGCATGATCAGCGCCGCCGTCGCGTCCAGCTGGAACGTCAGCGGCAGCAGCATCGAGATCGCCGCCAGCACCCCGATGCCGGGAATGACCCCCAGCAGCGTGCCCGCGAAGACGCCGACAAAGCACCACAGCAGGTTGTCGAAGGACAGGGCCGTCTGCAGGCCAAGCGCAAGGTTGTCCATCATGATCAGCGCATCCCCATCGGCAAAAGCGGTATCGGCAGGCCCAGCAGCCACGGAAAAATCGCGACGGCCAAACCCGTCAGCACCACCCCCAGCACCATGATCGGCAGCGGCCGGTTCTTGCGGTCAGCAAAGGCCGGGATGATGACGACCGCCAGCACCGCAAGGATCAGACCGGCCGGTCGGATCAGCAGGCCAAAGGCGATCACGCCCGCCGTGGCCAGCGCTGCGCTGCGGAACTCGACGCCGATCCTGTCGCGCGCCAACTCCAGCGGCGCCCGCGTCCGCCGCGCTGCGCCAAAGGCCAGCATCAGCCCAAGCGCCGCCATCAGCACGCCCAGGCCCATCGGGAACATGCCCGGACCCATGCGCCGCAGCGTGCCCAGATCATAGCTGCTGGCGGCATAGACCGCGACCGCGCTGCCCACCAACGCCACCAGCAATCCCGCCGCAAGATCGGCTCTGTCATCGACTGACATCGTTCCCCCTCCCTGAAAGGCTGCGGGCCGTGGTGCGGCCCGCAGCCGTGGTCTCAGCGCTCAGCCGTCAGTCCGGCGGCCTCGACGACCCCTGCCCATGTCTCGACTTCGCTGGCAAGAAAGGCGCGGAACTCTCCGGGCGATCCGCCCATGACGACGCTGCCCTGAGTCTCGAAATTCGCGATCAGCGCGGGGTCCTGCAGCGCCTCGTTGATGGCGGCGTTCAGCGCGGCCACGGCCTCATCGGGCATCCCGGCGGGGCCGACGACGGCCTTCCAGTCCTGCGCCTCATAGCCCTCAAAGCCGAACGAGGCGACGGTCGGCACATCCGGAATGATCGGGAACGGCTCCAGCGAGGTTACGGCCAGCAGGCGCACGCTGCCGGAATTGGCATGGGGCAGCACGCTCGGGACGCTGCCGACGTAGAAATCGACCACGCCCCCCATCACATCCGAGATCGCCTGCGCGATGCCGGAATAGGGGACCTGTTCGAACTCCAGATCGCCCTGCTGCATCAGCCGCTCGATCGCCATATGCCCGCCGGTGCCCTGACCGGGCGTGCCATAGAGCAGCGAACCGGGATCGGCGCGGGCGGCCTCGACCAGCTGGCCGAAATCCTCAAAGGGCGAATCGTTCGGGACGATGATGCCGACGGGCTGGGTCACGATGGGAATGATCGGGGTGAAATCGGTCAGCGGGTCATAGGCGACCTCGGCGTTCATCGCCGGGTTGATCGCCATATTCGCGGTCTGGCCGATGCCGATGGTATAGCCGTCGGCCTCGGCCCGCGACAGCTGGTCCAGCCCGATCGTGCCCGCGGCACCCGGCTGGTTCAGCACCACGAAATTCCAGCCCCGGTCCCGCGTCAGCCAGTCCGAGATCAGCCGCGCCGGAATGTCGGTGCCGCCGCCGGGGGGATAGGGCACGACCATGTCGATATTGCCCGTGGGATAGTCCTGGGCCATGACCGGCAGGGCCAGCACGGTGGTCATCGCCAGAATGGCTGCTGTTGTGATCGTCTTCATGGGGTTCCTCCTCCTCATATTCTCTCGCCGTCAGGCGCTGTCGGGCATCGCGCAGCCAAGGCGGCGCAACGTGTCATCCACCCAGGCCCGGTCGTTCGTGCCCGCCTTGATGCGCTGCATCTGCGCGGTCTCGGCGGCCTGCTTGGCCTCGGTCCGTTCCAGCACGCCGGGAGCGTCAGCCACGGGCACCGACAGCACGCCATCGCCATCGCCCAGGATCAGATCGCCCGGCTCGATGACCATGCCCTCCAGCGCAATGGGCACGTTGATCTCTCCGGGGCCGTCCTTGTAGGGGCCGCGATGCGTGACGCCCATCGCCCAGAGCGGCAGGTTCGCCTCGCGGATCGCATCGGCGTCGCGGATCGCGCCCCACAGGACGAACCCCGCCACGCCGCGCCGCATGGCATGGGCCAGCATCAGCTCTCCCATCAGCGAATTGGTCAGATCGCCCCCGGCATCGACCACGATCACGTCGCCCGGATGGGCCATGTCGATGGCCTTGTGCAGCATCAGGTTGTCGCCGGGCCGCGATCTGACGGTTAGCGCCGGACCGGCAAGCGTGCCGCTGGCGTGATAGGCCCGAAGGCGCGGGCCCGCCGCCGCCATGCGGTGCATGCTGTCGCTGACATTGGCGACCGGCAGGGCCTTGAAACGCGCGACCAGATCAGGGCTGACGCCCTGGCGGCGGGGCAGGATACGGAAACCGATGGTCATGTCACACTCCTTCCGCCGCGGGCGCGTTCTCGCGCAGCAGGTGGCGGTTCGCAATCCGTTCGGGCGGCACGGGCCGCCCCTCGATGATGTCCAGCGCGCCCTGGACGGCGGCGCGGGCGACGCGGGCGCCCGCCTCGGCCGTGACCCCGGCGACATGGGGCGACAGCAGGATGCGCGGTTCCCCGAAGAACGGGTGATCCGCCGAGGGCGGCTCGACCGCAAAGCTGTCCAGCGCCGCGCCGCTGAGATGGCCTCCGCGCACCGCCTCCAGCAGGGCAGGTTCGTCGATCAGCCCGCCCCGGGCGGTGTTCACGACGACCGCGCCCTGCGGCAACAGCGCCAGGCGCCGCGCGTCCAGCAGGTTCCGAGTCTCGGCCGTCAGTGGGCAATGCAGGCTGAGGATGTCCGACCGCGCCAGCAGCGTGTCAAGATCGGCGATCCGCTCGACCCCCGCCTCGGTAAAGACGGCATCGGGCGCGTGGGGGTCATAGGCCGACAGCTGCAGGCCGAAACCCTGCGCCATGCGTGCCGTCGCCCGCGCGATGGCGCCGATGCCGACAAGGCCCATCCGCAGGCCCGCAACCTCTCGCCCCAGAAAGCCCGGCTTGTCCCAGCGGCCCGCGCGCATCCCGGCATCCAGCACCGCCAGCTGCTTGGTCACCGCCAGGACCGAGGCCATCGTATGTTCGGCCACCGAGACCGCATTGCCGCCGGGCACGGACAGGACCGGAATGCCGCGCTCTGCAGCGGCGGCCAGATCGATGTTGTCCACCCCCGCGCCATGCTTGGCGATGACGCGCAGCGCCGGGGCCGCCGCGATGACCGCCGCGCTGACGCGGCCCATCCGCGACAGGATCGCACAGGCCCCCGTCTCGCGGGCCGCCGCGATCAGGCTGGCCTCGTCCGCATAGGGCGGCATGAAGGCCAGCGTGGCGCCCCGCTCCTCGGCCAGTGTCACCGCCGCCGCGTCAAGGCGCGGTCCCGTCACCAATATCGTCGTCACGTCATCATCCTCCGCAGGCGGCCCTGCGGCCGGCCGGGTTCATTGATTGGGATCATCGGACCGCAATGCCTCCAAACATCCGGTCCACCCTCCTGCGTTCTGTGCTATGACGAAACCTGGCTTAACGGAAACGCCAATAATTGAAGCTTAGATGAAGCAGAACTGAACATGGACACCAGACAGCTGCGCACCCTGCTGGCGATCATCCAGCACAACAGCTTTTCCCGCGCGGCCGAGACGGTGCATGTCACCCCCTCGGCCGTCAGCCAGCAGGTTCGCGCGCTGGAGGCCGAGCTGGGCGTTACAATCTTTGAGCGCGCCACCCGCCCCCCGGCCCTGACCGCGCAGGGTGCGCAGGTGGTCGAGATGGCGCGCGACATGCTGCGCCGCGAGGAAGAGGCGCGCACCGTCCTGTCCGGCAGCGGGCTGGAGGGGGTGCTGGTCATCGGCTCGGTGCGCACCAGCGCGCTGCGGGTGCTGCCGCGCGCCATCTCGCGGATGCGGCTGGCGTTCCCGCGCCTCAAGGTGAACCTGCGGCTGGCCAATTCCGCGACGCTGATCGAGGATGTCTCGGCCGGGCGCCTGGACGCGGCGGTCGTCGCCGAGAACCTGGCGATCCGTCCCCAGATCCGCTGGCGGCCCTTCCTGCACGAGCCGCTGTGGCTGATCGCCCCCGCCGCAATGGCCGCGCCGACCGTGCACGCGATTCTGGCGGCCCAACCCTATCTGCGGTTTTGCGCGCAGGTGCCGCTGGCCAGCCTGATCGATGCCGAGCTGTCGCGCATGGGCGCCGCCCCGCAGGTTATCGCGGAGCTGGATTCCATTTCCGCCATCATGTCCTGCGTCACCGAAGGCATGGGCGTGTCGGTCGTGCCCGACGTGGCGCTGTCCGAACCGGGTGCCGAGGCACTTGTCCGGCTGCCCTTCGGCACGCCGCAGATCCGCCGCCAGATCGGCCTGGTGGACCGCGTCCCCAGCAATCGGGGCGTCATCATCGACCAGTTCCATGACCTGCTGGCCGCCAGTTCGGGCGCCTATGGGATCCGCCGGGAACCGTCATAGGGGCCCCTCAAGGCTGCCTGCCGTCAGGCGCGTTCCAAGGTTATGCCTTGAGATCCTCCCCCGGCGCGGTACAAAGACGACATGACAATCACGCACCAAGACGACCTGGACGGCCTGAGAGCAATCGGCCGGATCGTGGCGAACACCATGCACGCGATGGCGGCGGCCATGGAGCCCGGCATGACCACGCTTGAGCTGGACCGCATCGGCCAAGACCTGCTGGAGCGTGACGGCGCCGTATCGGCCGCTAAGGCCACCTATGATTTCCCCGGCACGACCTGCATCAGCGTCAACGAAGAGATCGCCCATGGCGTCCCCGGCGCGCGGGTGCTAGCCGCGGGCGATCTGGTCAATATCGATGTGTCCGCGTCCCTGAACGGCTATTTCGCCGATACCGGGGCCAGTTTCTGCCTGGGCCCCGTTCCGCCGTCGCTTGACCGGCTGTGCCGCGATGGCAGGCGCGCGATGCAGATCGGCATCGCGCAGGTCGGGCATGACAAGCCGCTGGCCGGGATCGGCAATGCCATCGGCGCCTTTGCGTCCAAACGCGGCTATACGCTGATCCGGAACCTGGCCAGCCACGGGGTCGGCAAGGCCCTGCATGAGGCCCCCGAGGAGGTCCCGACCTGGCCCACCCGGGGCGACCGG
>NZ_MEES01000078.1:0-14713 GCF_001724535.1 Paracoccus sp. SCN 68-21
AGGTTGGGTGCAACGCCATTGCGCCGCGCAACGATGGAAATGCTGGCGTGATCGTCTGATCGTCTGATCGTCCAGCGTCTCCTCGACGATCCGCAGCTTTTCGGCAGCAGTCCAGCGGCGCCGACGACCGCCATCGGTGATGATCTCAATCTCAGACATAAGCACGTGCTCAGGCATATACCTAAGCCTCCATGGCTATGCCCAAATGTCCGGTCGAAACGGGGGCCAGTTCAGCACAGCACTCCCTGTTCGCGTACTACCGCTGCAAAAGAAGACCGTTGGCCTTAGGCGAAGGGGGACAGACGAGTATCAGTGGCTGATGCCAATGCTATGTAAAGAACCGATGCGCGATGAAGGATCAGCGGAAGATTGTTTACCGACTGAGGGCAAATATGTGCTTCGTTCCGCATAGCATAAGTTCATGTGGTGCGCAGCGAAGGGCAGCTATTGATTTCTATGATGCCTCAACGCTTGGTGTTCGTTGCAGGACCCGATAGACGGTCGGCCGCGACACATCGAACAGCTCGGCCAGATCGCTGATCGAGTAATCTCCTGTGTCATACATGCGCCGAAGCTCTGTTTGGCGTCGATCCGACAGCTTTGGCTTTTTACCCTTCAGCTTTCCCTTCGCACGGGCAACTGCCATACCCTCTTTGGTCCGCATGCGTATCAGGTCGGCTTCAAACTCGGCGAAGGTAGCAAGGATGTTGAAGAACATCTTTCCCATCGGGTCGGTCGGATCATAGACTGAAGCACCCAAAGCAAGCTTAACCCCTCGTTTCGCCAGCTCGTCCGCGATGGCACGAGCGTCCGGAACCGATCTCGCCAGCCGGTCGAGTTTCGGGACCACCAGTGTGTCGCCGGTTCTGACGGCGGCCAAGGCCTGTGCCAGTCCCGGTCGGTCACGGTTTGTCCCGGTCAAGCCGTGGTCAGTGTAGACGCGTTCCTCAGCCACATCGAGATTGCGAAGGGCGACCTTTTGTGCCGCGAGGTCCTGTTTGTCGGTCGAGCACCGGGCATAGCCCACGCGGGTTTCAGACATGGGTGCCTCCTTGGAACATGACTTAGCGAGATTGGTGCCGGGCGCCTCTCGTTTGTAACGCAAAAGGTCCGGTTAATGATAATATCATCGTACCATCTAAATGAGAATCAGTTTTGCCGTCAAACACAGGGTTCGGCTCGGAGGCGGTTAGGCGTCCGTTGAGCGATCCCCTTTCGGACGCGTCAAGGAATGCGAACCGAGTTGGAAGGGTAGGCTCCCCATGGGGTGGGATATGTCGGA
Organism: Paracoccus sp. SCN 68-21; assembly: GCF_001724535.1. Taxonomy (NCBI): domain Bacteria; kingdom Pseudomonadati; phylum Pseudomonadota; class Alphaproteobacteria; order Rhodobacterales; family Paracoccaceae; genus Paracoccus; species Paracoccus sp. SCN 68-21. The sequence continues at coordinate 1,283 of NZ_MEES01000078.1, forward strand.
TTCGACCGAAGCTCCCTTCGCGGCTCTCTCCGAGGACCGACGTCGCGGAGGCCATGGGCGCTGTCCGTTTACCCGCATGTGCGCACCCGACAGCCGCAGACGCTTTACCTTGTGACCGGTGCTCTGCCCCCTGAAAACTGGACCGTTTGAAACTGGAGTTTTCGGTTAACCTTCCCTGGCTGGGAGAGGAGCTGAAGACGATGAAAGCATCGAGGTTCACGGAGGCGCAGAAGGCTTTTGTCCTGAAGCAGGGCGATCCGCGTGGCCTCGTCCCGCGCACCAGGCGTGTCGATGATCAGCCAGTCGAACCCCTGCCCCCGCAACGTCTCGACGGCCTTGGATGTCTATCAGCGCGGGTCAGGCCCGTGACTAGATGCAGGTCATCCGTTTCCTGACGCTGCCACCATTTGATAGGCGATCCTCGCGGGTCGATTCCAGCAAGGCCATGCGGCCCCACCCAGTCAATTCTGCCGCGATCGATCAGGCAATGGTGGACTTACTACTGTCGCCCTTCTAAGTGGCCAGGCCGATCATTTGCATGGCTGTTCACCGGCACGCTTCCACATCTGGTTTATTCCTCGCCTAATTATTTGTGCGTTTGAGCCCTCTCGCGGGTTCGCAGATGCTCAATCGTCGTCGCGGTTGATCCGCCGCGCCGGCAAATCGGGCATCAAGCCCTCCAGAGCGGGCTGTGAGACGGGCGGAAGGCCTTCGCCTGATGGCAGCTGCTGTTCACCCGCAAACATGGACGGTAGGCGCCGCAGCGGGGCCTGGTTGCCGAGTTCCTCGCGGTCAGGCTGTTCCCGCTCGGGGACGTAGACCTTGGCGCTGAATAGGCTGTAGCGCAGCCCATCGCGCGATCCGTTCCATGCCACCCGATCATTCACGACATAGGCGTTCACCGTTCCGCGCCCGCCGATGCGGCGAACCTCGATCCAGTTATCTTCGGCCAGGATCTTGATCGCATCCCGCAAGCGCCGTTCGGAACAGTTCACCAGTTCCGCCAGCGCTTCCTGCGAGATGATGAACGCATTCTGGTCGTCGATCTGGGCCGTGATGACGTGCATGGCGCGCGCGGCGATGGGCGATCGGGTAATCAGGGCGGCCCATGCCTCATGGGCGGCACGCTCGGTCTGCACCCAGCTTCCATAAGGCTTTCGGGCCGGCAACTCTGGAAGATTGTTCCTGTTCATGGCCTACTCGTTTCCTGTTGTGGGAAACATGTTGCCGCCGAAAACGGACAGGCGCAACCCACAACCGGAAATGGGTTTCCCAAAACTGGCCATCCAGCGGACGCCGGTGTCCGCGACGGGGGACGCTGTCGTCCCAAAACCGGAAATGCGCGGACGTCCACGTCCGGTGAACCGGAAACCGGCGTCCGATATTCTGCCGATTCTGTCAACGATTTCAGGCATCGAAAATTTCCGCCTTCTAATGATCTAACGATGCACCGGCGTCAGGCCGTGTCGGGCGAAGCAGCCCACAGGTAGCAAGTGCCGACCGGCGCGGACTGACGCCCGCAATCAGCCCGCTGATTTGCACTTTAATCGCCTCGGGCGCTGCGGGGCAGGGGGTTGGTCAGGCAGGAAGGGGGAAGGGGCTGGGGAATAGGTGACATCCAGCATGACCCCTAATGCAAAACGCCCAACTGGGCCAGGCGCTGCGGTGTTGAGAGGATTGGATCAGGCGCTAGCGCAGATCTTGTTACCCACCAGGATCCAGCGGGCCACGGCCGCGTCGGCAATCTTCTGGATCGCTTCGCATTCGGTCAGAAGGGCCGACAACGTCTCGTCCATCTCGAAGAAGGCTTCCGGCGAGTTCCTGAATGCGGCCGTCGGGGATCTCGACTTCGATCATGCCCGCGGTGGCTTGCGTCGCAGGTTGCGGCGCGGACTGGGCTGCATATTTGCCCCACGGGCCCGTGGGCTGCCCTTGGGCAGACGCCGCGGTGCTGGGCTCGACCCGGATACCGGGCGAAGGCTGCGACAAGACGGTGGTCTGACCGCTACCCTGCTGCGGCCGATCAGGCAGCGTCGATGCAATCTCTAGAAGGCGGCGGGCATCATTCTTAGGCTTTCAGCATCCGCGCGCCGCGCCGCGGCCATTACTTCCTGATAGGTTATTTTCGGTATCCCGCGGTAACTGATTAAGGGCAATTTAAAGGGCCTCCAGTTTCTCTTTCACCTTATCATAGAAGCCGTGATTTATTAGATATAATACCGAATTATTGGGTCCCGAGCGAGTAAATTATCAGGTTTGGCGCCATTATTTGCACGGCCTTCCTACATATTTCGTGAGTCGTCCGACCGCCCCCATTTCATAGAGCGGACAAGGCCCCACGCTGAGAAGATTTCCAAGGCCAATACAGACGGCAGAAAAAATCATGCGCGCGATCACGAAGACAGCCAGCAGAACGGAAATAACGATTAAGGCCGATATTAGCATGAACGCGGACAGAAAGGCCAAGGCGGTTGCGGATATCCAAGGATGCTCTGTCGCGACCTCCACAAGGTTGCATCGATCGTAATACAGGAATTTTTTAATTCGGAATATAGAATAGCTTCTTTCGGGAAAATTTTCGTTGAACCAGTTTAACATGTGAGGCACCCAGGTTAATTCTGACATGATGGTACCCGCTCTCAAATCCCGCAAGAAAAAGCGCGGGCTGGGCGGGGGCCGAGGTTCCAGAACACCGCAATTTTGTGACGGGCCGGGGCGGCCGTTTTTGGTGCGCGTTTGGATTGCCCCGGAGGGGGCCGGGGGCCGGGGATCGACCCAGGCCGGGCGCCTCGGGGCGGGCTTAGCGAAAGGTCCCGCGACCGGCCCGCAGAGTGTAAAACTTACACTTCCATTTCTTGCCAATGATACCCTCAACACGTAGCGCGGATGGGTGCAGAGGGCGGGAAATGCGGAATGTAAACATTACTGCTTCGCCGCTTCGTCCCTGTTGATCGGAACGGTTCTCAAGGCGAAGAAAAGCGACGTGCGCGACGGCTCGAAACACAGCGCAGATGCAGGAATGCAATTCCGGTAGACATCGGCCATATCCTGCAACTGCAACAGCCCTTTCCGTCTTAGCTTCGTCCCGCCGCATCTTGCCGCGGCTTCCTGTTTGACTGCACGATGCCTGATGCCCCTGACTGGCAAAGTCGGCATTGCGATTGTCAGAACAAACGGCAGGGCTGACAGCTTAAGAGAATGCGTTTTAGGAGGTACAGATGACAAATGATGATAGCTATGGCATTTCTACTACAGAAGAGTATGCGTAGGCTTCCGCGGGATAGATAAGGGCCCTAGAAACTTCTCTCGTCCAGATTATGCGTGTCATTTCCCAAGGTTTGAAGGGCAAAGAAGCGTATGAGCATATTTCCCGCGGTTTGCGCGAAGATGCTTAAAGCCTAAGAATGATGCCTGGTTTGCAAGGCAAAGCACTCCGTTCTCAATTGAATGGCCTTTCTGCTACTTTTGAGCAGCCGCCCCGGGGCTGATACTAAAAACTCTGCTCGTTTATTTGCGCCGGAAAAGTTTGGCGTAACGACGAATTTTTATCTATCTGATGCGCCTACTTTCGGGATGCGTTCGTAGTGCCCGGCAGGGGTCGGCTAGGGGCCGCCCCTTGTTCGAACCATCCCTAGAATGCGGCCATTGCCAGCACGACTAGACACAGGGCGAAAATAGCCATGCATCCATTTTCTTCCCCCCGAATTGGGCCAATCGATATTTTTAGCTTCTGCTTTTGTTGCATCGGTATCTCCTGCTGTGAGCATAAGGCGGGGATAATTGCGCCCTTGGCCTTGGAGATACCGGCGGCCCCGGCATCGTTATATAATAGCGATTGAGAAAAGACGCAGCTGGCAGGGAGTGCAGCTGGACGCCCGGCGCCCGCATTGCGCGTCTAGCCCCCCGACCCTGTCTCACTGGGCAAGCCCGTGCGGCCGTGGTTCACGACGGTCATCGACGATCACTCGCGGGCGGTGACGGGCTACATGGTGTTCCTGGGCGCGCCCTCGGCGCTGAACACCTTACTTGCGCTGCAACAGGCGATCTGGCGCAAGACGGACGCTGCTTGGGCGGTCTGTGGCATCCCCGACGTCCTATACGTCGACCATGGCTCTGACTTCACCAGAGTCCACCTCGAGCAGGTCGTGGCCGATCTCCGCATCCCGCTGATCCACTCGGCTGTGGTTCGCCCTCAAGGCCGGGGCAAGGTCGAGCGCCTCTTCTGCACCATCATAACGGAGCTTCTGCCCGAGCTGCCCGGGCACGTTGTCGGGGGTCGGCTGGCCAGCACGCCGCGGCTGTCGCTGGCTGATCTCGACTATGCGATCGGCGCCTTTGTGGTCTGCACCTACAACTTGCGCCCTCACTCGAGGACCGGCGAGGCCCCGCGCGAGACTTGGGCCGCGGGCGCCTTCCTGCCGCGCGTGCCCGACAGCCTGGAGGAGGTTGACCTGCTTCTGGTCCAGCACGCCAAGCCCAGGATCGTACAGCGCGACAGCATCCGCTTCGAGGACCTGCGCTACGCAAGCCCGACCCTTGCCGGCTTCGTCGGCGAGGCGGTCACGCTCAAGGACATTGAGGCGGCGCGGCGCGCGCACCGTCTGGCCCTGCGTGCCGGCATCGGCGAGCGGATCGCGCGCGTGGCCGATTTTCTGCTCATCTCTGGTGGCCCCGCCCAGACCGCGGCTCCGCGGGACCCGCCTTCGCGCGCTCGGACCAGGCTGCGCCTTTACGAGGAGGACTACTGATGGCCAGCCTGACGGAGGTCGAGCGCGCGGGCGCCTTTATCGCCACCAAGGAGAACCGCCGCTTTGTCGAGTTCGCCACTGTCGTGCGCCGGCACCGCACCATCGGCCTGTGCTTCGGGCCCGCAGGCGTGGGCAAGACCCTGTCCGCGCGCCGCTACGCCCACTGGGACGAGGCCGAGCCGATGATCGACGGGTGGGGCCTGAGCGTGGACGCCTGCACAGCCCTCGATGAGAAGCTCGCCCGCACGCGCACGGTGTTCCATACCCCGACCATCACCGGCACGCTGCGCGATCTGCGCGACGCCGTGGTCCAGAGCCTTGTCCTGGTCAGCGCCTGCATCGAGGCGCAGATCAAGCGTGAGGGCGGCACAGTGCTTCGCCGCGACCATAACCGCTTAGTCGAACCGATCATCATCGACGAAGCCGAGCAGATGCAGACTGCCGCGCTCGAGCTCGTGCGTGATATCTTCGACCGCACCAGCCGGAGTGTGATCCTGATCGGCATGCCAGGCATGGAGAGGCGCCTCGCGCGCTACCCCCAGCTCTACAGCCGCGTCGGCTTCGCCCACCATTACCGCCCCCTCACTAGCGACGAGCTCAGTTTCGTCCTCAACCGCCACTGGCGCCGGCTCGGCCTCGAACTTGACGAGGCCGACTTCACCGACGCTCAGGCTATCGCCTCGATCGCCCGCATCACGGGAGGCAACTTTCGCCTGCTCCAGCGCCTCTTTGTCCAGATCGGACGCATTCTGAGGATCAACGATCCTCAGCACCATCACCGGCGACGTCGTCAACGCAGCCCGCGCAGGCTGCAGGGGCAGGGTGTGCGGTTGCGCTCCCTGACCGAGGCCATCGACACCGAGACGGCCACGGGGCGGCTGATGTTCAACTTTCTGGGCACGATCGCCGAATACTTCCTGGATCTGAATCGCGAGCGGACGATCGAGGGGCTTCGGGCTGCCGCAGCGCGCGGGCGCAAGGGTGGCCGCCCGCGCAAACTGGCCGACGAGGATCTTGCCGTGGCCCGGGCGCTGCTCAGGGACCCTACGATCCCGGTGGCCCAGATCGCCGGTCGCCTCGGCGTCAGCCGCACCACCTTCTACACCTACTTTCCGCAGGCGCGAACACGGGGCCTGACACAAGGGGCAGACAAGCCCGCCCTTCCGGGCTAGAGTCGCGGCTCCACGCCACCCCATGCCTGGATACTGCCCGTTTCGTGGCTGGTTCTCAGCCGGGGATGGTCATCTTGATCCTCTTTCATGGCAGGCATGTCCCATGGTCCGAAACCGCCGCGTCGACCTCTTCTATCATGGCTACGAGGAGAAGGCGCTGGACCGGCCCTTTGGTCGGTTGCAGTCGAGGCTGCACCTGACGGCCCGGACTGCCTATCGCGGATTGCGGCGCAAGCAGCTCTATACCGGGTTCTATACGGCCTTCCGCAACCTCAGGCAGGGCCTGGAGCAGCTGGGTTGCGACGTTCACGTCAACGATTTTGCCCATGCGCGCCGAAATCCCGGCCAGGTCATCGGGATCGCAGGCTTCCCCGAGGTCTACGACCGGGTCAGGCTGCCCAATCCGGCGGTCTTTGGCCCCGGCTACGTCCCGCGCCCGGCCGAGCTGGAGGCCATGACCGCCCATCTGAATATCCGGATCTTCACCCAGCCCTCGGAATGGTACTGCCAGATCTGGCGCGGGCAGCTGGGCGACCGCGTACAGCCGATGTTCGTTCCGATCATCGTCGAGGACTGGCCCGACCTGTCGGCCGAACGCAAGACGCATGACGTCGTCATCTACGACAAGATCCGCTGGCACCGCGACGAGATGGTGCCCCGCCTGCTGCATAGGGTGCAGGATCACCTGCGGCTGCGCGGGCTCAGCTCGGTCGTGTTGCGCTATGGCGACCACCAGGTGGCCGATTTCAAGGCCGCGCTGCGCGCTGCGCGGTCCATGGTCTTTCTGTGCGAGCACGAGACCCAGGGCCTGGCCTATCAAGAGGCGATGGCATCGGGCATCCCGGTCTTCGCGTGGAACGAGGGTATCCTGGTCGATTCGGTCGAAAGCCGCCTGGCCCCCAAGGGTCTGTTCGCGCCCTCGGTGCCCTATTTCGACGATCGCTGCGGCATGACCTTCACCGAGGCCACGCTGGAGCCGTCATTCGACCGTTTCTGGGCATCGCTGCCCGAATTCGACCCCCGGTCCTACGTCATCGAGGAGCTGAACGCCAAGCGCAGCGCCCGCGCCTATCTGGACCTTCTGGACTTGGCCGTGCAGGCCTAGCAGGCAGCTGAACCAGTCGCTACGGCGGAACGGTTTTCTTGGGGCGGGGGCGCCTGCCTCCAACTCTCGGCCCGTCGGGCTGCAACCTATGCATGGCTTGACCTGCCACGAGCTTTTCATCCAGCCGCAACTGAATGCTGGTGGTCATATACGCCGATCGGCGCAATTTGAGCAATCGCCCGGTGCGTGGAGCAGCGGGCGATTGCGGCGGTAAGGTGCAGAGTGAAGCCTGCAGGGGTCTGGTCGCTCACCCCGCAGGAAAGCCAAAGAATGGAAAACCGCCATGGCAGACACCATCGCGCGTAATGCTTCTTTGCAGGCTGTTTACGAAGGCAGCGCCTTGGCCTCGAAGTTGTCGATCCAGCGGTTACGCGTCACGCCGCCCAAGGAGACGCCCCGCAGACCGACATGTGTTCCCATCGGCGCGTCCGCGGGGAGAAGCACGGCCCCCGCCCGGCTCTTCGGATCGTTCTCAAGGTAGGTCAGGCCAGGCCGCGTCTGCGGATAATAGCAGACGAGCTCGCCAATTCCTTCGAAACGCCCACAGGTGATCCGACGTCCTTCTGCACGGAAGAAAACCCTTGTGCTTCCCGGTCCAGCCCAACGTCCGAGATGCATAAGGATGCCGTTCTTCATCATACTAAGCACAAGCCCGTGGCCCGTGCTCGGTGCGTAATCCTGACGCCGAAAACCGATCCAGTTATTCTGATCCTCCATGCGCATGATGACAAAGCCATCCGTCCAGTCGCCGAAGCTGACCGAGACTTCCTGTTCGCTGGTTCCGAGCGATCCCATGTCGATCATGGGGGTGGGATTGGAGGAGACGGGGATGGCGGTATAGCCGGACGTAAAATCGCCGGCCGTCGGGTTGACGATGGTGATCGCGTTGGCATTGCCCTGCAACAGCCGGTAGCCCGGCGTGTCCGACAGGGGACCAGCTGCCCGGTCGAAGTTGTCGTTGATGACCGGCGAAACCCGCTCGGACGGGATGACGACGACCTCATGAGGCTCGTCATGCGTGACACCCCAGGCATCGGTCACACGGATGATCACTTCATAGACATTATCGCCATTGGCATCCGCCGGGCTGCTGTGGCTGCGCACGCCGTTCCCGGCCCATTGCAGACGCTGCATGGACGTGCGGAAAGACGCGGCATCCGCACCACCGACGATGCTGAGCGAGGACGCCACTCGGGTCGGCCGCAGACGGTGCGCAAGAGGTTGGCCATCGACGGCCTCCAGACGGGTCCGGGACAGGAACCGGATCGGCTCCTTAAGCGGCGCAAACGGGGGCGGGACGTCGGCGATCTGCTCGGGCAGGTCCGGCCATTTCGGTTCCTCGCTCGGACCGTCCATCTTGTGAATGGCCAGGAACTCCGGGTCGAACGATGCCAGGGTATAGTCGATGTGGAACCAGAAGCGGACATGCGTGAAGCGATCGCCGCCGGGGAACCACACCCGCGTCTTCCAGGTGCCGTTGTCATTCCAGCAGCCCCAACGCTGCACGACCTGTTCAGTCTTCAGCTTGCCGAAGTGACGCGGACCCTTGTTATCCAGCGATAGCTGGTTCGGGAAAGATTCGGACGACTGGTGCGAAGGCCAGGGGTGATCGCCGGTACTGTCGCGGATGATACCATAGACCCGGCCCTGGTTGCGACCTGCCCCGCCGTTCAGCGTGAGGTTGATACCGGGCGAGGCGGCGCCATTGATGCCGTCACCAAGCGTGAAATAGGGTTTGTCGCCGGGCCTCACGATGGGGAAGCCAGCCGGGTGGTGACGACCAAAGCCCTCGGTGCCGTTTGGTGCAATCGCCAGCGGATACGGCAGGGGCAAGGTCGCGCTGTCGATGCTCTCCATGTTCCGAACCTTCCACTGACCGGGGTTGGCAGGGTTTTGGACCCAAGGCCCCATGCTGTCACGGGCGCGGTGATCGCCCGATACGTTCGACCAGCCGCTGCTTTCCGGGTGGGTCACGTTTTCATAGGTCACATCGATGACGTAGCCGTCAAAGTTCAGTCCGGCGCCGTTGCTGAAGCCAGTGCGGTAATTGCGCATGTGACCGTTGGAGAAATTCCAGTCCCAGGTCACGACACCAACCCGGATGGCGACCGACGAGGCCATCATGCCCTGGGGACCCTGCCACAGGAAGTCCTTGAAGTAGTAGCGGCTGGAATACTGCGACACGTCGAACGCGAAGGGCACGTTCAGACAGTGGAACTCGTTGACCAGCAAAGGCACGCTGCTCTTACCGCTCTCGCCACCTGCGCGGTGAAAGACGCTGAAGCCGATGCGGCAGGCATGGGCCTCGTTGTGCTCCATGGGCGGGATCTGGGCCTGGTTAAAGCCGATGCCCTCATCCTCGAACGTGTCATGGTGAGATCCGCCACCGGTCAGGATGCCATCGAACAGCGGAATATCCTCGGCCCGAAGCAGACGTGCCTGGCGCGTGGATTTCTGGTGATGCCACAGATAGGCAAAGCGCGAGGAGCCGGCGATGTTGCCGTGCATCCTGATCGCCCGCGACTGGTTCTCATAGGCGACACCGGCATGGCCGTTGTGGTTGGTGTAGCATTCCGAGCGCGAGCCCCAGTAGCTGTGCTCGCCATCCCCCCGACAGCCGGTGACCACGTTGTTGACCCACTGGCCGGTCTCGTTGCCCAGCTCTGAGACCATGCCCGCTCCGCGCACGTTCGAGATCACGCAGTCTTCCATGGACACGCGGCTGCCGTGATGCGTCATGGCCCAGCCAGGGATCGGATGACCCCCGATGGGTGCCCAGGACGAGACGCCCTTGCACACGGTCATCGGGGCTGCGGCGTAAGGACCGCCGCACCAATGGAAGTGCACGGCATAGCGGCCGCGCACGTTGATCGGGTTGGCGATCGGCGTGCCACCTGCAACATCCAGCAGTTCCACCATGGTCGGGAATCCGCCGGCCATTTCGATCCGGTACGGCAGGCCGTCAACAAAAAGGGTCGGGTCTGTCGAGGTCCGGGACATGTTCTTCGTCTCGAAATACCGCACGTCCAGATCGGGACAGCGGTGGAACATGGTGTGGGCACGTTTCTGCAGATCCGTGATGTCTGCGTTCGGATCCAGCGCCCCGTCTTCCTCGGCCGAGGCCGAACGGAATTGGATGGAGCGGGAGACGTTCGCCACAACGGGAGCGACCATGATCGCCTTGCCGTTCTTCAGCGTGCCGACCATGCCGGTGTGGGTGTATTGCAGCGGCGCGTTCAGCGTGACGATCTCGCCGTCGATGGCAGTGATGGTGCGTTCCTCGTCCTGACCGAATTGATAGCTGTTCAGGTGGAGCTGTTTGTAGCCCTGGCCATAGCCATAATAGGTTTTCGGACCGGAATACTGCGGATCGCTGCTGACGGGCTGCACATACTCGGTGCCCAAGATGACGATGGTATCGCCGACCTGCCAGTTCGAACCGCCCATGTTCTGGACATAGAGGGTGGTGTCGCCTGCCGCGGCCGAGGGTACGGTCTGACCGACCTTTGCTCCAAGACGGCGATGACCGCTCTTCTGGGCGCCACGGATGCGGGTCGGTCCCATGAACATGGCGCCCAAGCGCGTCGTGGCGCCAGGAGCCTGGGAGGCGTGGAAGATGATCTCATGTTTGGGGCCGGGCGTGTCGGCCTCACGGGTGTCGGTCAGGTTCACGACGCCCATGGTCATCCAGTAGTCAAGCCGGATGCGGGTCCTGGTCCAAGTCGCCAGCTCGAAGGTCGCGCCGAAGGGCACCAGCAGGTCTTTCAGGATCACGTCGCTGAAGGCGTCATAGATCGTCTTCATGCCGGGCGTCAGGCTGACGACGGCGCCGGCACCGGGCACGGTTCCGGTGTTCCATATCTTCGGATCGGTCCAGTTGCCCGGCGCCACGACACGGTGGGTGACGCCCATGATATGGGGATGCGTATCCGGGTCGATCAGCTCGTTCTGACCCTCCTCATAATAACGCGCCGGGACGATGTTCGGCTGGCCGATGATGCTTGTCCTGCGCAGGGGTGCGCGGGTCGCATCGACGGCTGCCGGCAGGGTGCGGCGGTTTTCCCAGACACCAGACTCCAGATTGTGGGTGATCTGGATCTCGGTATCGCTCGGTATCAGCGTCGCCACGACCTCGTCGTCGGGACCTTGGACCTCTTGCAGAGGGCCGGGTTGTCCATCGCCGCGATCAGCCAGTCGCCAAAAGATCTTGCGTGCCATGAGTATGTAATCCCCTACGCTGGAACAGCGACAAAGCCGTCTGCGGTCATGCTGTATTTCATCAGTTCTTCGGCGGACGCAGGAAGGTCAGCCCTGTCGATCGTCAGGACCGCTTCCTGGACGGCATCCGGCAATGTGCCGTTCGCGGCGGTCCATCTGGCCGCATAGACCTGCTCTGTATCGCCGGGAATCGCACCGCCCACGAACCGTCCATCAATGACGGTGATCGGGCTGCCGTTCCTGGTCGCGGTCAGGGTGACAGTCGGCGCCGGGTAGCCTGCGGTGACCAGCGGGGCCGTCAGAACGATGTCGTCGCCATCAATGGCGATCATGCCTTCTGTCCCCAAGGTGGGGGCCGTCGTCGCCGCGGTGATCATCAGGGCCGGGGACGTTGCGACAGCAGGTGACCCGACACCGTTCGACCAGGTGACTTGCAGGCTGATGGCTTGTCCAGCGCGGCCCGTCGTGTCGAATGTCGACTTGGTCGCGCCAGCGATCAAGACACCGTCAGAGAGCCATCTGCGGGCCAACTTGGGCGTCGGGTTGCCCGCTGCGGCGCCGGGACTGGCGCTCAGCACAGACCCGGCCACCGGGCCACCTCTTATGGTCGGCTGCGTGACGATGGCCGGGGCAAAGGTGGCAAGCACCACCACAAGATTGAACGCATCTGTGACGCTCTGTCCCGCGATGTCCGTCGCGGTGACGGTATAGGATGCATTGCGCGCTGCCGCAGTGCTGATGGTCAGGACGGTCCCATCAATGGTGACGCCCTGATTTGCAGGGCTGACAGCATAGGTCACGGCATTGGCAAAGTGCAGCGACAGATCGATCGTCACATTGCTGTCGCCGACCCTCAGGCTCTGATCGGGCAGCGGTGCGGTGACGGTGAGCATCGGGGCCGTGATCGTCAGCGCAAACGTCAGTGACGCGCTGGCCCCGGCCGGGTTGATGCCGGTCACCGTGACGGTGCGTCGGGCCGCTGCCGCGGTCGGGTTGACGGTCAGGATCGCACCGGCCACCGTGACACCGGTCATGTTTGTCGGGCTGATCGCATAGTGGGTCGCGCCGCTGAACCTGGTGACCAGATCGATCGTGATCGGGCTGACGCCAACAACCTCGACCAGATCGGCAATAGGGCTGATGACCTGTGGCGCAGAGGGCGGATTGCTGATCAGGCTGTTGCCTTGCGCATCCAGCAATGCGGCCGGCTGCATGCCGAAGGTCACCGCGGTGATGGTGTCGAACAGCTGAATGTTCAGGCCATCAATGATCCTTAAAGACATATCAGACCCCCGAGACGAGAACGACGTCGGTGTCCCGCTTCTGATTGGCAGGCAGCGCGATATATTCGGCAAAGGTCGTGACCATGATCAGCCGTGACCGGGTCGCCTCCATTGCCGCGATCCGGTTGGCCTCGCTGATCTTCTCAAGGGCGCCCAGGGTGATCGGATTGGCTGTCGCAATGAACAGGTTCTCGATCTTGTGGACGGAAACGGCGAATTCGTTGAAGATCTCCACCGACCAGCTGCTGGTCGCGCTTTTCCCTTCGCCGTTCACGATCAGAGGCATGGACCATCGGCCATCCGCGCCGGTGGTTGTCTCGACCCTCTCCGTGACGATCCGCACGTTGCCATCGAAGATATCGGACCCGGTCAGGGTGGCGACGACCTTGCCCCCGGAGATCAGGTTAAGTTGGGCATCCTGAAGAACACCGCTGACGGTTGATTTGCTGGGCATCGGATGTCTCCGTGAAAAATGGCCCCGTGGAGGGGATCAGTGTGATTCAAGCCGGATAGGCAAAGCCAAATGAGCAAGGTGGTGGCACGATTAGCGTGCGGGAGACCGTCGGATTTCCGCGTGACACGCACTCACGTGCAACCTGCGCAACGTTCTCATGAAGCCCCCATAACCGTTGCGACCGAAGTCAGGCCGTATCGGGAGATATTGGGACAAAAGAGGTTAACTCCCCCATAATGCAGCGGGCGTTGCTTGCGCAGGTCTGCATGTAGAGTGCCCCCACTGAAGTGGGGGCACTCCACCGGTGCTCTGCCCCCTGAAAACTGGACCGTTTGAAACTGGAGTTTTCGGTTAACCTTCCCTGGCTGGGAGAGGAGCTGAAGACGATGAAGGCATCGAGGTTCACGGAGGCGCAGAAGGCGTTCATCCTGAGGCAAGGTGAGGAAGGCAC
>NZ_MEES01000079.1:0-22821 GCF_001724535.1 Paracoccus sp. SCN 68-21
GGTCTGCCCATATCATCCCTCCACCTGTCATGCAGGCAGGGAATCACAGATCAAGCCACAGGGGTATCCTGAATCTGGAAAGCCGCAAAACGCTCTAGAGGGATCTTAACCGCCGCATGCTATCCGGGGGCAGTTCATGGTTCGAGGATAGAGAATGCGCCACTTTCGGATCGGCCTCCACCCACCACACAAGGCAGCCTTGCCCGACCTTCGGTTCGTCGCCTGCTTCCAGCAGCCCGCCGTCGTGATCAACGATCAGGACAAGGTCGTTCATCACAACGCGGCATTTGCGCATCACGTCGGGGCCGCAGAGGCGGACCTGGCCGGACGGTCCCTGATCGCGCTGCTGCGGCCGCCGGGGGGCGGCTTGTCCGGCGCAGGCTCGGTCGCAGAGATCGCGGGCGCGCAGGTCCTGACCCCCTTTGCGCCCGACACCAAGCTGCGGCTGGTTTGCTTCGAGGGCGTCAAGGCGGACCATCTTGAGGCGACGCTGGAACAGGCCATCGATGCCGTGGTCTCGATCGATCCGCAGAACAACGTGACCTTCTTCAATGCGGCGGCAGAGGCGTTGTGGGGCTATCCGCGCGACCAGGTACTGGGGCGCAACGTCTCTCAACTGGTGCCAGCCTTCATGCGCGGCGATCATGACGCAATGGTCAACCGGAACCGCACGACCGGCCAGAACCGCATCGTCGGCACCATGCGCGAGGTCGACATCCAGCGCGCCGACGGCACGGCCTTCAAGGTCGGCCTGACCCTCTCCAAGATCGAGACCGGGGCCGGGATCTGTTATACCGCCTTTCTCAAGGACATATCGGCCGTCAAGGCGGCCGAGACACGGCTGCGTCAGACGCTTGAACAGGCGCTGGATGCCGTGGTCGAGATCGACGCCGAGAACCGGGTCATCTTCTACAATCCGGCCGCGGAACGGCTGTGGGGCTATGCCGCATCCGAGGTTCTGGGCCGCAACGTGGACATGCTGGTGCCGCCCGCACACCAACGCAACCACGACGAGCTGGTGAACCGGAACCGCCGCACCGGGATCAACAAGATCGTCGGTACCTCCCGCGAGGTCGAGATGTTCCGCAAGGACGGCACCCGGCGGTTCTGGCGGACAAGCTGGGCGGCGCGCCCTTGCCCGGACTGGCGGACTGCCTGCCCGCAGACAAGCTGGCGCAGCTGAATCAGCAGGGAGAGTGCCGCCACCATGTCGAGCTGCCGCCCTGCGCGGGGACCGTTCCGGTTCTGGACGGGTATTTTTCGGTCCTGACGGATGTGACGGGCAAGGTGCAGAAGTTCCTGATGTACGGGCCCGACATCACCATGCGGGCACGCGCCATCGCCGACACGGACGAGGCCGTGCGCGATGTGACCCAGTCCAGCGAGGAGACCGCCGTGGTCGTCGAGACGATCGATACCATCGCCCGGCAAACGGCGCTTTTGTCGCTGAACGCCTCGATCGAGGCAGCGCGGGCGGGCGAGGCCGGGAAGGGTTTCGCCGTCGTCGCCGCCGAGATCCGCATGCTGGCCGAAAAATCGCGGGAGGCGGCCGATCAGATCAACGCCAAGCTGACCGAGACACGCGACCGGGTGACGCGCCTGGCCGACGGGATCAAGCTGCTGGTCAGCTGAGCCCGGGACACGATATCGGGGCGGGCGACGTCACCCACTCCGATCAGCCCACCGCGCCTAGGCCGATGCGCGGACCGGTCGGAGGATCCAGTCCAGAAGGTGTCGCGACACCTCTGCGCGCAACTGGCGGTCATTGCCCGCCAGCTCGGTCTCCAGCGAGAACAGGTCGGTCGCGTCGAGATATTCGACAAAGCGGTACATCTCGGCGCTGCCATTGCCCCTCTTGAGGCCCTTGTAGACGGCCTTGAAGGCCGAGCGCGCCTCGTCATTCAGCAGCGACCAGACAAAACCGGTCATGATGTCCTGACGCCATTCGGGAAAGTTCGCCTCGGCGTGGCGGACGGCCTCGACGGCAAGACGGCGGGCCTCGGGCAGGCCGGGTTCGGCACCCTCATCGTGCAGCCGTCGGGTGGCGGCCGTGAAATGATCGACCGCCTTTCTCCAGAAATCACCCAGGTCTGGGGCGATCTTGTGGAGGCCGTGCAGGCGTGAGTTGGTGATGCGGTTGGCGGTGATCAGAAACCTCAGATGATCGGGTGCGATCCGGTCGCCCGGAGTGGCCATGATCTGGGTCAGCTGCTCCTCGAGGACGGAGTCGGGCGTGGTTTCCGCATGCAGGGGCATTGGCTCGTCCGGTGTCAGGTTGCGCAGCAAGGGCCGCGCCTCGTTGATGTGGGCATCGGCGCGCGCGAAGAAATCATCAGGCAGCGCGCGGGCCGCGATCAGAGAGACATAGCCGATATGGGTATGCAGCCTCGGGACGTGGCGGTTGCGCTGCCGGACGCTTTCCGAGGCGTTGACCGCCCCTGCATTCGAGAAATCGAAGTAATGCGCCCCGGTCTGATGCGCGAGGATCGAGCCCACCGACTGGTCGTGGCGATGGTCGCGGAATTGCGGATGCGTGGGCTTCAGCTCGTCGGGCTGGTCGGTCAGCACCCGCGGATCGCGACAGTATTCCAGCCAGCGCTCCAGAAAGTCGAAGCTGGCCTTGGAGGGCATGAACAGCAGCGGTCCCGCGCAGACCTGGGCGGCGCGGCGCATCTCGTCGTTGTCGGCGTCCATGACGACGAAGGCATCGCGCTTGGTGTATTCGCCCTGAACCTGCCAGGCGCCGATGAAACCGTGGATGAAGCGGTTCGGCGTCATCGCGCACAGTTCGGTCGCAGCATGGGGAAAGCAGGGGAACTGCCGGAACGCGCCCCGTTCATAGCGCCCGGCATCGTTGTAGATCACGATGTCATCGGGGCCGCACTCCCTCAGCTTGCGCAGGATGATCCACGGTTTCCACAACCAATAGCCGGCGCCGCGTGGCTGCTCCAGGATGAAGCGGTTCTCCTCCCAGAAGGGGGTCTGGCGCAGCTCGGCCTCGGTGACGTGGCTGGCGCTGTCGAAGCCGACCGCCAGCGCGGAATCGCAATAGTCCTGGGCATTGGTTGAAAAGGGCTCGGCCCCGTTGGAGTAGACCAGGAAATGGGCCTGTTTGATCCGACTGTTGCCCCGCCGCATGAGACTTCCTTTGTACTGCGCCCGTTCCCGGACAAAAATGGTGACATCGCAAAGGGGGCCCGACCCCGACCGCTGGGTGCAGCGTGCCATAACAGAATGCTTTTGCCGAACAGTTTCCTGATTCGGAAAGAGGATACCGCCAGAGTGGTTTACGCGTCGCATCATTTGCACCAGGGGCCGTCAGCCTGCTGAAACATTGCCCCGAACCTTGGCCACGAAGTCCTTCCGCGCGATACCGGTTGGCCAGGCGGTGCCGGGGGTCATGGTCGCAATCGGGGCCTTAAGGCGTCGTGGAAGGGGGCCGGGCTGTCTCGAAACATTCTGGGAAAGCGGTGTTTTGTGTCTGGAATCCCTCGTCTTTGCCAGACGTTGCGGTTATGTTCCTGTTTTTGCCCCCCGCGATGATGCGCAACGACAAGAGCCGGCCCATGACCCAAGCCCTGACCCGCACCCTGGATGCCGCCCGCCGCAAGCTGCTGGAGACGGGGACCCGGAACCGCCTGATCCATGTCAACCGCGACAATCAGCGCGCCAACTGCCTGAATATCATCCACGAACGCAGCGATGAGATCTGGCGCCTGCTGCGCCTACAGGGCAAGCGGATGCGCTTTCGCGCGATGGGCAGCGACACGGCCACGCCCGACGGGGTCCTGCTGCTGGCCGCGCCGGGCGCGGAGGCTGTGACCGACAGCCAGCTGGAGACCCCCTTGGGCCCCGAGGCGCTGGCCCGTCGCCTGCTGCGCCTGTCGCATGACGCGCGGACCGCGGAGGAGGAGCAGGGGCTGAACGTCCTTTACCTGGCGATGGGGTTTCTGCGCTGGCGCGAGGCGCCCGGATCGCAGGTCCTGCGCGAGGCGCCGCTGATCCTGCTGCCGGTGCAGCTGGTCCGCAACGAGCGCAGCTCGACCTTTGATCTGTGCGCGCGGGAGGATGACCTGGCCGCCAACCTGCCGTTGCAGGAGCGTCTGCGACAGGATTTCGGCATCCATCTGCCCGAGATCGACGAGACCGAGACCTGGACCCCCGGCGACTATCTGACCCGCGTCGAGGAGGCCGTGTCCGGACAGCGCGACTGGCAGGTGGACCGCGACGGGATGCAGCTGGGGTTCTTTTCCTTTGCCAAGCTGCTGATGCACCGCGATCTGGACCCGGCCAACTGGCCCGAGGGGGCGTTCGACGGCAACCCGCTGCTGGACGGGCTGCTGGCGCGGGGGTTCGCGGGCGATGCGCCGCTGTTCGGCGATCGCGACCGTCTGGACGACCGTCTGGACCCCGCGCAGATCATCCAGGTGATCGACGCCGACGCGTCCCAGACCAAGGTCATCGAAGAGGTCCGCGCGGGCGCCAGTCTGGTCGTCCAGGGCCCCCCCGGCACCGGCAAGTCCCAGACCATCACCAACATCATCGCCGCCGCCGCCCATGACGGCAAGACGGTGCTGTTCGTGGCCGAAAAGATGGCCGCGCTGTCGGTCGTCCATGACCGCCTGACCCGCGCGGGCCTGCGCGACATCTGCCTGGAGCTGCATTCGCGCAGCGCCAACAAGAAGGCCCTGGCGCAGGAGCTGGGCCGCACACTGATGGCGGGGGCGCATGCCCTGCCGCCCGCCGCCGATCCGGCGCGGCTGCGCCAGACGCGCGACCGGCTGAACGCCATCACCGCGCTGCTGCACGACCCGCTGCCGCCCTCGGGTGAGCCGCCCTTTGCCGCGATCTCAAGCATCATCGGGCTGATGGGGCAGGGCGCGCGCCCACCCGCCATTCCACTGGCGGGGCTGAAGGCGCTGGACGCCGCCGCCCGCGCCGAGGCGCAAGGGGCCATCGCCCGCTTTGTCGCGGCGCGCGCGCGCACCGGCCCGCCCGAGGCGCATCCGTTCCGCGGCGCGGGCGCGCTGGACCTGCAGCCGACCGATCTGGCGCGGCTTGGCGACGATCTGCGCGGCGCGCAGGCGGCGCTGGCGGCGGTCGGCGACCGCGCGCAGGTGGCCCAGGCCCTGGGCCGCGATGTGCCGGACACCCTGGATCAGGCCGCGGCCCTGGCGCAGGTGCTGGCGGTTCTGGCACGCGCGCCCGAGGACGCGGCCCTGCACGCCGGGCCGCTGTTGGCCGCTGCGGGCGATCCGCGTCTGGAGCAGGCGCTGCAGGCGGGTGCGGATTGGGCGGCGGCACAGGCGCAGGCGCGCTTCACCCCGGCTGCGTTCGAGATCGACCCCGGCCCGCTGCGCGACGCTCTGGCGCGGGGGGTGGGGTCGGTTTTGGGGCGGATCTTCGGGCCCTATCGCGGCGCGTCGGCGCAGTTGCGCGCGCTGCTGACGCAGGATCTGCCGCCGGATGCGGCGGGGCGGCTGGCACTGGCCGATCAGCTGGTGGCGCTGCGCCGCCTGCGCCGGGCGCTTGCCGATGAGGAGGGCTATCTGGCCGCGACCCTGGGCGGGGCCTGGCGCGGAGAGCGGACGCCCTTTGCCATGCTGGCGCCGGTGGCCCTGTGGCTGCGCGGCTGCGAGGGGTTCGCGGATGGCGCCGCGGTGACGCGGGCGCTGGCGGCGCTGGACGACCCGCAGGCGGCGGGCGAGGCGCTGGATCATGCCGTCCGCACTGCGCGGGGGGCGCTGGCGCAGGTGCGCGACCGCCTGGCGATCGGGGCGGATGCTGCCCCCCTGGGCGACGATGCGGCGCTGGCCGATGCGCAGGCGGCGCTGTCGCAGATGGCCGGGGGGCTGGCGCGCTATGCCGAATGGGCGGATCTGGCGCGGCAGGCCGACACCGCTCGCCGCCATGGCGCGGGCGCGGTCATCGACGCGGTGGCGGCGGGGCATCTGGACCCGCAGGAGGCCGCGACAGAGTTCGCCTATGCCTGCGCCGAGGCGCGCTGGAACGCCGCCCGGCAGGCGCGGCCCGGCCTGAACGAGCTGCCGCATCTGGACCGCCACGATCTGGTGACCCTGTTCCGCCAGCTGGAGACCGAGCGGATCGAGACGACCAAGACGCTGATCCTGTCGCGCCATTTCGACCAGCTGCCGCGCGGCACCCAGGGAGAGATGGGCCTGATCCGCGGAGAGATCGCCCGCCGCCGCGGCCACAAGCCGGTGCGCTGGCTGATGGCGCATGCCGGCCCCATGGTCCAGCGCATCAAGCCGGTGATGCTGATGAGCCCGATCTCGGTCGCGCAGTTCCTGCCGCCGGATGCGATCCGGTTCGACCTGCTGGTCATCGACGAGGCGTCGCAGATCCGCCCCGAGGACGCGTTGGGCGTCATCGCGCGGGCGCGTCAGATCGTCGTGGTGGGCGATCAGAAGCAGCTGCCGCCGACCTCGTTCTTTGACCGGCTGGTGGATGACGCCGACGACATGGACGACCCCGAGGACGGCCCCCAGGGCGCGAACGTGGCCGACATGGAGAGCATCCTGTCGCTGTGCGAGGCGCGGGGCCTGCGGTCGCGGATGCTGGAATGGCATTACCGCTCGCGCGACCCGTCGCTGATCCGGGTGTCGAATGCGGAATTCTATGACGACCGGCTTGTGCTGCCGCCCTCGCCCTTACAGCTGGACCCCGATTACGGGCTGAAGTTCCGCCGCGTGTCGGGTGCCTATGCGGCGCGGGGCAGCGGGCAGGGCCGGGCGGGCACCAACCGGATCGAGGCCGAGGCCGTGGTCGCCGCCATGGCCGATCACGCCCGCCGCTGGCCGGGGCTGTCCCTGGGCGTGGTCGCCTTCTCCAAGGCGCAGGCCGACATGCTGACCGAGATCGCGGACGCCGCCCGCCGCCGCGACCCGGCGCTGGATCCGCTGCTGCGCGAGGGCGGGGCCGAAGACGTCTTCGTCAAGAACATCGAGAACGTGCAGGGTGACGAACGCGACGTGATCCTGATTTCGGTGGGCTATGGCCCATCCGAACCCGACGGCCCGCTGACGCGGATGCAGTTCGGCCCCGTGAACGGGGAGGGGGGTGAACGGCGCCTGAACGTGCTGTTTTCCCGCGCGCGCATCCGCTGCGAGGTGTTCGCGTCCTTTGATCCGGGCGATATCGACCCGGCGCGCACCACGCGGGAGGGGCCGCGCGTGCTGAAGAGGTTCCTGGACTTTGCGCAGACCGGCCTGATCGAGGAACGCCGCCCTACCGGCGCGCCCCCCGACAGCCCCTTCGAGGAGGACGTGGCCCGCGTCATCCGCGATCTGGGCTATCTGGCCGATCCGCAGGTCGGCAGTGCGGGGTTCCGCATCGATCTGGGCGTGCGCCATCCCGACAGGCCGGGGCAGTATCTGGCGGCGGTCGAATGCGACGGCGCGGCCTATCACGGGGCGCTGTGGGCGCGCGAACGCGACCGGCTACGCCAGGATATCCTGGAGAACCTGGGCTGGCGATTCCACCGCATCTGGAGCACCGACTGGTTCCACCGCCGCGAGGCCGAAATCGCCCGTCTGGCGCAGGCCCTGTCGGAGGCGCGCGAGGCCGCCCGCGACGGCATCCGCCCGCGCGGCGCGAACCGGCTGGCCCCCTCCGAACCAGCCCCGCCCCAGCCCGCCGATACGGCCCCCGATCTGGCGCATCTGTCGTTGCACGCGCCGCCCTATCGCCGCGCCGACCTGCCCCCGTCCGAGGCAGGAGAGCCGCATGACCAGCCGACGGCCCTGCTAGCCGATCTGGTCGCCCGGGTCATCGCCACCGAAGGGCCGGTCCATGCCGACGAGGTCGCGCGCCGCATCGCTGCGGCCTTTGGCAAGGCCCGCACCGGCAGCCGCATCAGCGACGCCGTGGCGCGCGCCGTGACCCTGGCGCTGCTCCGCGATGACGCGCTGTTGCGGCAGGGGGCGTTCCTGATGACGCGGACGCAGGCCGACCACCCGCCCGTGCGCGACCGTAGCGCCGAGGCCGGACCGCTGCTCAAGGCCGCCTGCCTGCCGCCGGTCGAGATCGCCGCTGCCGCCCGCCGCGTCGCGCAGGAAAGCGGCGCGATGACCCCGGACCAGATGATCCGCGCCACCGCGCGCCTGATGGGGTTCCAGCGCGTCGGCCCCGAGCTGTCCGAGGCGATCGCGGCCGTGCTGCTGGCCGAGGCGGGGTGACACCCGGGGCGCGGGCGCGGTTTTCGGACAGCGAGGTGCTGTCCGCCGAGGTCCTGATCGATCAGCTGGCGCGGCTGGACATCACCGTCACCGCCGCCGACGTGCGCCGCGATTTCCTGGGCCGCAGCTTTCCCACCGTCGCGGCCACCATCCGCGACCGCTTTGCCGTGACCCTGCCCGCGGATTTCGAGGCGACCTATCGCGCCCGCCTGCTGGCCCGCTTCGAGACCGGTCTGCGCCCGACGCCGGGCTTTGCCGCGATGCTGGAAGGGGTGGCGCTGCCGGTCTGCGTGGCGACCTCGTCCAGCCCGCCGCGGGTCGCGCGGACGCTGGCCATCCTGGGGCTGACCGACCGGTTCGGCGCGCATGTCTTCACCGCTAGCCAGGTGGCGCGCGGCAAGCCCGCGCCCGACCTGTTCCTGTTTGCGGCCCGCCAGATGGGCGTTGACCCGGCCCATGCGCTGGTGATCGAGGACAGCCAGCCCGGGCTGGAGGCCGCCCGCGCCGCGGGGATGCGGGTGCTGCACTACACCGGGGGCGCGCATCTGGCCGACCTGTCCGCCCCGGAGGCCCTGATGGACTGGTCCGATTTCCCCGCCCGCCTGGCCCGGATGCAGGTGCCCGCATGACCCAGAACCGCTTTACCCCCGAAACCACCCGCCTGGACGACGCGGCCCGCGCGGGCTGGCTGTACTATGTCGCCGGCAACACCCAGGACGAGATCGCGCGCAAGCTGGGCGTCAGCCGTCAGTCGGCGCAGCGCCTGGTGGCGATGGCCGTCAGCGAACGGCTGGTCAAGGTCCGGCTGGACCACCCCATCGGGCGCTGCATGGATCTGGGCGCGGCGCTGCGCGACCGGTTCGGCCTGCTGGTGGCCGAGGTCGCGCCGTCCGATCCCGCCGCCCCCGACCTGCTGACTGGCATCGCCATCGCCGCCGCCGCGCATCTGGAGCGGGTGCTGAAATCGCCCGACCGCCGCATCGTCAGCCTGGGCACCGGGCGCAATCTGCGCGCCATGGTCGAACAACTCCCGACGATGGCCTGCCCGCAGCATGTCGTCGTCTCGCGCCTTGGCAACATGATGGAGGACGGCTCGGCCACGCCCTACAACGCGACGATCCGGCTGGCCGAACGCATCGGTGCGCCGCATTACCCCTATCCGCTGCCCGTCCTGGCGCGCGACGCGGCAGAGCTGGCAGCCATGCAGGCCCAGCAGGCCGCGCGCAACACGATCGACCTGTGCGCGCGCGCCGACCTGTCGCTGGTGGGGATCGGGCAGATGGACATGACCGCGCCGCTGCATGTGGACGGGTTCCTGACGGTCCCCGAAATGGAGCAGCTGCACCGCGCCGGCGCTGTGGGAGAGATCACCAGCTGGGTCTATGACGACCGGGGCCAGGTGATCGACTGCGACTTCAACCGGCGGGTGGCCTCGGCGCCGCTGCCGCGCGGGACGGACCGCCCGGTGATCGCCGTGGCCCTGGGTCAGGCGAAACTGCCCGCGATTCGGGCGGCGCTGATTGGCGGGCTGATCAATGGCCTGGTCACCTCCGAGGCGACGGCGGAACGCCTGCTGGACTGAAAAATCCTGAACGATCCGAACGGTATGGCCCGACGCTGCACTGCGGCGGGGAATGGCCGTTGACAGAATCCTGTCCGCAGTTGAGTATATGCTCATCGGTAGGGCAAATGCCCAATCGCCAAGGGAGGACTACCATGACCACGACATTCCGCGCCCTTCTGGGCGCCACGGCCCTGTGCGCTGTCGGCACCGTCGCCGCCGCCCAGGACAATGTGACCCTGACCATCGCGACCGTGAACAACGGCGACATGATCCGCATGCAGCAGATGACCGCGCCCTTTACCGAGGCGAACCCCAACATCCAGCTGGAATGGGTCACGCTGGAGGAGAACATCCTGCGCGAGCGTGTCACCACCGATATCGCCACCAGCGGCGGGCAGTATGACGTGCTGACCATCGGCACCTACGAGGTGCCGATCTGGGCGGCGCAGAACTGGCTGACGCCGCTGGACGACCTGCCCGAGGGCTATGACGTGGACGATCTGGTCCCCGCCGTCCGCGCGGCCCTGTCGGTCGACGACACCCTCTATGCCGCGCCCTTCTATGCGGAATCGGCGATGGTGATGTATCGCACCGACCTGGCCGAGGCCGCGGGCGTGACCATCCCGTCAAACCCGACCTGGACCGACATCACGGCGGCGGCCGAGGCAATGACCGACCGCGACGCCGAGGTCTATGGCATCTGCCTGCGCGGCAAGCCGGGCTGGGGCGAGAACATGGCCTTCCTGACCGCCATGGCCAACAGCTATGGCGCGCGCTGGTTCGACACCGACTGGAACCCCCAGTTCGACAGCCCGGAATGGCAGGCGACGCTGACCGACTATCTGACGCTGATGAACGAATACGGCCCTCCGGGCGCGTCGTCCAACGGCTTCAACGAGAACCTGTCGCTGTTCCAGCAGGGCAAATGCGGCATGTGGATCGACGCAACCGTCGCCGCGGGCTTCGTGACCGACCCGACGGATTCGACCGTGGCCGACAGCGTGGGCTTTGCCCAGTTCCCCAACAAGGACGGCGTGGACAACCACGGCAACTGGCTGTGGGCCTGGAACCTGGCCATCCCGGCCTCCAGCCAGAAGCAGGAGGCGGCCAAGGCATTCGTCGCATGGGCGACCAGCAAGGAATACACCGACATGGTCGCCGAGGCGCAGGGCTGGCGCGCGGCCCCTCCGGGAACGCGGACCTCGCTCTATGAGAACGCCGAATACCAGGAGGCCGCGCCCTTTGCCGCGATGACGCTGGAGGCCATCAATTCGGCCGACACGCAGAAGGCATCGGTGCAGGACATCCCCTACACGGGCGGTCAGTTCGTCGCGATCCCGGAATTCCAGGGCATCGGCACGCAGGTCGGCCAGACCTTCTCGGCGGCGCTGGCAGGTCAGATGTCGGCGGATGATGCGCTGGCGGCGGCCCAGACCAGCACCGCGCGCGAAATGGCCCGCGCGGGTTATCCCAAGTAAGGCCCCCCGCGCCGCCCCCCGGTCGGGGCGGCGCCCCCCATCCCCCGCAAAGGACGCAAGCCATGGCCACCCGCCAGACCGCCGGTCTCGCGCGCCTGATGCGCGCACCCGCCATCATCCTGCTGTTGATCTGGATGATCGTCCCGTTGGGGATGACGCTGTATTATTCGTTCCAGAACTATAACCTGCTGAACCCGGCTGCGATCAGTTGGGCGGGCTGGTTCAACTATCAGTATTTCGTCACCGACCCCGCCTTCATGGCCGCGATCCGCAACACGCTGGTCCTGGTGCTAGGCGTGCTGACCATCACCGTGGTCCTTGGCATCGCCATCGCCCTGCTGATCGACAAGCCGATCTGGGGGCAGGGGATCGTGCGCATCCTGATCATCTCTCCGTTCTTCGTGATGCCGCCGGTGGCCGCGCTGATCTGGAAGAACATGATCATGCACCCGTCCTATGGCGTCTTTGCCGACATCGCGCGGTTCCTGGGCCTGCAGCCGGTGGACTGGTTCGCGCAATATCCGCTGACCTCGATCGTGATCATCGTGGCCTGGCAGTGGCTGCCCTTTGCGACGCTGATCCTGCTGACCGCGCTGCAATCGCTGGACGGCGAGCAGATGGAGGCCGCCGAGATGGACGGCGCGGGCGCGATCAGCCGTTTCATCCACCTGACGCTGCCGCATATGGCGCGGGCGATCACCGTGGTGATCCTGATCCAGACCATCTTCCTGCTGGGCATCTATGCCGAGATCCTGGTTACCACCAATGGTGGCCCGGGCAATGCATCCACCAACCTGACCTATCTGATCTATCGCGCGGCGCGGCTGAATTTCGACATCGGGGGCGCTGCGGCAGGCGGCATCATCGCCGTGATCCTGGCCAATCTGGTCGCCATCTTCCTGATGCGCGCCGTCGGCAAGAACCTGGACTGAGGGGGCACATCATGGCACGCGCAAGCAGCAGACGCAGCAGGATCGGCTATACCATCGCCGCATGGGCGGTGGCCCTGACGCTGTTCTTTCCGATCCTGTACACGATCATCACCAGCCTCAAGACGGAACAGGAGGCGATCTCGGGCTTCAGCCTGATCCCGTCCTTCACGCTGTCCAGCTTTGAGGCGGTGCAGACCCAGAACAACTACTGGAAGCCGTTCACCAACTCGGTCATCCTGGCGGTCGGCTCGACGATCCTGGCGCTGATCGTGGCGATCCCGGCGGCCTGGGCGATGGCCTTTTCGCCGACCAAGCACACCAAGAACATCCTGATGTGGATGCTGTCCACCAAGATGATGCCCGCCGTGGCGGTGCTGGTGCCGATCTATCTGATCTTCCTGCGCACCGGGCTGATGGACACGCGGATCGGCCTTACGGTCATGCTGATGCTGATCAACCTGCCGATCGTTGTGTGGATGCTGTACACCTATTTCCGCGAAATCCCCGGAGAGATCCTGGAGGCCGCGCGCATGGACGGCGCGTCGCTCAAGGACGAGATCCTGTACGTGCTGACGCCCATGGCGATCCCCGGCATCGCATCGACCATGCTGCTGAACGTCATCCTGGCCTGGAACGAGGCGTTCTGGACCATCCAGCTGACCACCACCAATGCGGCGCCGCTGTCGGCCTTCATCGCCAGCTTCTCCAGCCCGCAGGGGCTGTTCTGGGCGAAACTGTCGGCGGCCTCCGTCATGGCCATTGCGCCGATCCTGATCATGGGCTGGTTCAGCCAGAAACAACTTGTCCGCGGCCTGACCTTCGGCGCGGTGAAATAAGGGGACCATCATGGGACGCATCACCCTTGAGGCAGTGACCAAGCGGTTCGGAGAGGTCGAGGTCATCCCGCCCCTGAACCTGGACATCAACGACGGAGAGTTCGTGGTCTTCGTGGGCCCCTCGGGCTGCGGGAAATCCACGCTGCTGCGCCTGATCGCGGGGCTGGAGGACACCTCGGGCGGGCGCATCCTGATCGACGGCCGCGACGCCACCGACACACCGCCCGCCAAGCGCGGCTTGGCGATGGTGTTCCAGAGCTATGCCCTCTATCC
Source organism: Paracoccus sp. SCN 68-21 (assembly GCF_001724535.1). Lineage (NCBI taxonomy): Bacteria > Pseudomonadati > Pseudomonadota > Alphaproteobacteria > Rhodobacterales > Paracoccaceae > Paracoccus > Paracoccus sp. SCN 68-21. Next base: position 13,282 of record NZ_MEES01000079.1, read on the forward strand.
GCACATGTCGGTCCGAAAGAACATCGCCTTTCCGATGCGCATGGCGGGCGTGCCGCAGGACGAACAGGACCGCCGCATCACGGCGGCCGCCAAGGCACTGAACCTGACCGATTACCTGGACCGCAAGCCAGGCCAGCTGTCGGGCGGCCAGCGCCAGCGCGTGGCCATTGGTCGGGCCATCGTGCGCGAACCGGCGGCGTTTCTGTTCGACGAGCCGCTGTCGAACCTGGACGCCGCCCTGCGCGTCGGCATGCGCCTGGAGATCAGCGAGCTGCACAACCGGCTGAAGACCACGATGGTCTATGTCACCCACGATCAGGTCGAAGCGATGACCATGGCCGACAAGATCGTCGTGCTGCGCGCGGGCTATATCGAGCAGGTGGGCAGCCCGATGGACCTGTATCGCGCGCCCAAGAACCTGTTCGTCGCGGGCTTCATCGGCAGCCCGAAAATGAACCTGATCGACGGCCCCGAGGCCGCCCGCCACGGCGCCCATACCATCGGCATCCGCCCCGAACACATCGCCGTCTCGCCCACCGCAGGCACCTGGCAGGGCCGCGTCGGCGTCAGTGAGCATCTGGGGTCCGACACGTTCTTCTATGTCGAGGGGACGGGCCTGGCCGAGACGATCACCGTCCGCGCGGGCGGCGATATCGACCTGCATCACGGCGACACGGTCTTCCTGACGCCGGACGCCGCGCAGATGCACCGCTTTGATGACACCGGGGCGCGCATCGCATGAGGCTGTCCGGGAAATCTGCCCTGATCACCGGGGCCGGGCGCGGCATCGGTCTGGAATTCGCCCGCGCCTATCTGCGTGAAGGGGCGCGCGTGGCGATCTGCGACATCAATCTGGCGGCCGCGCAGAAGGCGGCCCAAGAACTGGGCGAAGGCGCCATCGCCGTGGCGCTGGACGTGACCGATCAGGCCAGCATCGACGCCTGCGTGGCCTCGGTGGAGAGCCAGTTCGGCGGCATCGACATCCTGATCAACAACGCGGCCCTGTTCACCGCCGCCCCCATCACTGACATCACCCGCGCCGATCACGACCGCATCATGGCCGTGAACGTCTCGGGCACTCTGTTCATGATGCAGGCCGTCGCGCGGTCGATGATCGCGCGCGGGCAGGGGGGGCGGATCATCAACATGGCCTCTCAGGCCGGGCGGCGCGGAGAGGCACTGGTCGCGGTCTATTGCGCCAGCAAGGCCGCGGTCATCAGCCTGACGCAATCGGCGGGCCTGAACCTGATCGCCCACGGGATCACCGTGAACGCAATCGCCCCCGGCGTGGTCGATGGCGAACACTGGGACGGCGTCGACGCGTTCTTCGCGAAATACGAAAACAAGGCCCCCGGCCAGAAAAAGGCCGAGGTCGGCGCCGCTGTCCCCTTTGGCCGCATGGGCACCGCCGCCGACCTGACCGGCATGGCCGTGTTCCTGGCCTCCCGCGATGCCGATTACATCGTGGCCCAGACCTACAATGTCGACGGCGGCAACTGGCTCAGCTGACCGCCTCATCCGCTGCAATTCCCGGCCCCCCGCGCGCATCCCGCGCCGCGGACCAGGGGCGCTTTGACGAAAGGTCCGATCATGGCCACCCAACTGACCCAATCCGCGCTGGCCGGGCTGCCCGACACGGTGGCGCGCCCCGCCTATGACCGCAGCGCGCTGACCGCGGGCATCCTGCATGTCGGCGTCGGCAACTTTCACCGCGCGCATATGGCGTGGTACCTGGACCGGCTGTTCGCCGAAGGCCGCGACCACACCTGGGCCCTGCGCGGCGCGGGTGTGCGTCCGGGCGACGCGGCGATGCGCGACCGGCTGGCCGCCCAAGACTGGCTGACCACGCTGGTCGAGCTGGACCCCGCCGGCCTGTCCGCGCAGGTGTTGGGGTCGATGGTCGATTTCGTGGCCGTCGATCCGCACGCCACCATCGCCGCGATGGCCGATCCCGCGATCCGCATCGTGTCGCTGACCATCACCGAGGGCGGGTACTATGTCGATGCCAAGACCGACGGGTTCGACGCGGCGCATCCCGACATGGTGCATGACGCAGGCGCGCCCGACGCGCCGCTGACGGTGTTCGGCATGATCCTGGCGGCGCTGCGGGCGCGGCGCAATGCGAGGCATGCGCCCTTCACCGTGCTGTCCTGCGACAACCTGCCGGAAAACGGCCATGTCTGCGCGCGCACGCTGATCGGGCTGGCGCGGGCGCAGGACCCGGCGACGGCCGATTGGGTGCAGGCGAACGTGGCCTTTCCGAATAGCATGGTCGACTGCATCACGCCCGCGACCAGCGACCGCGAACGCGCCCTGGTCCGCGACCGCTTTGGCATCGAGGACGCCGCCCCCGTCGTCTGCGAGCCGTTCCGCCAATGGGTGCTGGAGGACAACTTCCCCCAGGGCCGCCCCGCGCTGGAGGCCGTCGGCGCCGAATTCGTCGCCGATGTCAGCCGCCACGAGCTGATGAAGCTGCGCATCCTGAACGGCGGCCATGCGGCCATCGCCTATGCCTCGGCGCTGCTGGGGCACCATTTCGTGCATGATGCGATGGCGGACGGCGACATCGCCGCCTGGCTGCGCGCGCTGGAGACGCGCGAGATCGTCCCGACCCTGCAGCCCATTCCGGGCGTCAGCTATGACGACTATCTGGCCCTGATCGTCAGCCGCTTCTCCAACCCCGAAATCGGCGACACCATCCCGCGCCTGTGCCTGGACGGGTCGAACCGTCAGCCGAAATTCATCCTGCCGACGCTGCGCGACCGTTTGGCTGTGGGCGCGTCCATCGACGGGCTGGCGTTGGAGCTGGCGCTGTGGTGCCGCTATTGCGAAGGCACGAGCGAGGCGGGCGCGCCCATCGCCCCGAATGACGACGCCCATGCGACCCTGCGCCAGCACGCGCTGGCCGCGCGGGACGATCCGCGAGCGTTCCTGTCCCAGCATGCGATCTTTGGCGACCTGGCCGGCTCCACCGCCTTGGTCGAAGCCTTCGGCGACGCGCTGGCTGCGCTGCGCCGGGACGGGGTGCGGGCGACGCTGGTTGCCTATGCGTCCGGCACGCCCCACCGCTGAGGCCCGCCGCCGCCTGCGCGGGCCGCCGTCCAGCCATGGGGCTCGCGCCTGCCGCTGGCGGTTCGGCTGCCGTCGCCACCTCAGAAGAATAGTGTCGGCATCGGCGTGATCGAGGGACCACGGCTCCGCCCGTTCAAGCCCAGATTTCGTCATCCGGACTCGACGGGAAGTTGTCCCGGCGGTCTGTGCGCCAGATTTCCTGTTCTTTCGCCTGATAATGTCAGCGGCGGTGGTTCTGGACACACAGGTCGGGCAGGTCCCGCTGGCGACCTGCCAGCCTCACTGCTTGGTGGAGCTGGGCCTTGGATATAACCAGCGCGATCGGTGCGATCCTATGGATCACGCAGTCGGCGTCGCCTGGGTCATGGATTGCCCCTGTGCCAGGCGGCTGGAGGAGATATTTCCCGGTCCCTGATCGAAATCGACGGCACGTAAGGCACGCTGCTGCCGGAGGCCGGATACCGGCAGATGCGCGCCGGATCGCCCCCGTCGCTGCCAGGGCCCAACGGCCCTGGCGCAACATCCTGAAAACTGTCGCAGTGACCCAGCAGGACCTTGTGGATTGCCTGCGCAAGGGGTACAGGCCCAAAACTGCGGGTTGCGACTGCTTGCGCAGGATGGTGCTGGTTCAGGCGGCATACGCCTCGGCCCGCGACGGCAGCCGGGTCCGCGGGTGGCGAGCCCTGACATGGGACCCCCGCGGCTGGTGCTGGTGGATGGTGGCCCGCCCTGAATGGGGCTGGGGCGCTGCGGTGGCGGCCTTCCTGGTCCGCGATTGTGCCACAGTCGCTTCGCGCATCGACGACCTGCTCGCGACTGACCAGACAGCCCAGACTGCGCCCATCCGCTGGATACGTGCCGCGCCCTATGCCGCCGTCCCCGAGGCGCAACCGTCACGGATGCCCGGTTCCCACAGATCGCGTTGGCCCACGCGGGTTCTCGTCACGACCAAGAGGGGCGGCTTCTGCGCCTATGATCTCTAGGCGCTGCGCTGTGTCAGCCGAACATCGTGTTGCGCGACGACGTTGCCCCCGAAGTCACCGCACTTGCGGCATCTACGATGCGCGCCGGAACGGTCCTGGTCCCCTGTTCCCGACGCTGAACGGCAAGCCATCTCCGCCGATGCACGAGAACGTGACGCAGGGGTAGTCATATTGTTCAGGCTGTGGACAACATCTCGGTGGCGATGGCGCCGGGTGCAGCGTCGCATCTCGTGACCTTGGGGCAGACATCGGCCTATCGGCTGGTGTCCCCTGCCAGTCGCCCTGCTCCACAGCGCCTGTGGCACCCGCACCATTCCCGATTCGGCTTGCTACCAACCGGCGAAGGCTGCTGACCGAAAAGCCGGCGATGTCTTCTGGTCTGCCATGGCTTCCGGCCTGCGATCTGCGGGGTGATCTGGCGCCGGTCGTCGATCGGCAACGAAGTTGGGTTCTACTGGGGGGATCGCCGGCCCTATCCCCGTCGCGTCGCGCGTGTGGTCGTCGCTGCCCGACCGGGAGGTGCGGACGACACCTTGGGTCAAGCCGCATCGGGTGAGGGGGCCTTGCCGCCATGCCCTGCCGGTCCACCCGCTGGAGGGCTTGGTGAACAGCCCGCCCGCGACCGGCTCTGACGCAGCGCCGGGGATGGCTCCGTCGCATCGGCATGGTCCTACCATGCGCGGGTCGAGGCCGGACCTCATGGCGCGATCAGTCGCGGGCTACGGCACGCCTTGGCGACGATCTGGGCGCGGGTGCCGGCCGCATTGCTCACTATGGGCGTCTGCGTTTCCGCGCTGCATGGCACCCGGGGGACCGGAGCGACCAATTTCCACCGGACGGCTGCACTTGCCCGATCTGGCCGTCAAGCGTTCGCAATTGCAGGATAGTAGCGCGGATTTTCAGGATTGAAGGGCTTGGTAACCGTTTGGAAACCGGGCTCTGATAGGGGCTTGGGTCGACGCCACTCATGACCAGACCCAGAAAAGGGGTGACCATGCCGACCCGATCCATGTCCATTCGCGCCAAGCTGGCATTTTCGGCTGCGGCCCTGACCGCCCTGTCGATCATTGCCGTGATCATGCTGACCACCACCCTGATGTCCCGCGTCTCCTCTCAGGAGGCGGAGGCCCATGCCCGAAGCCTGATCGCGGAATATACCGCGATGGTCACCCAGGACATGAACAGCGTGATCGAGACCGTGCGAACGGGCGTCGCCGCCGTCGAGGGGATCGTGGCCGACCCGGTGGTGGACCGGGAACTGCTGGCGCGCGTCGTGCGCGGCGTTGTGACCACCCGTCCCGATCTGGTGGGCATGACCTTGGCTCTGGAGCCTGACGCTCTGGGCGACGACGCCAGGTCCGTGGGTGGCGACTATTCCGATCCGTCGGGACGGTTCGTGCCCTATTTCTTCTACGCCCCCGATGGCAGCGTGGCGCTTGAACAGCTGGACATGAGCCCCGAGGCCGGGACCGAATCCTGGTATGACCGCCCCCTGCGCGAGGCGCGCGACCTGATCACGCCGCCCTATCTGTACAGCGTGAACGGCGCTGACGTCCTGATGACCACCGCCAGCGGCGTGGTGCGCCGCGCGGGGCAGCCAATCGGCATCCTGACCGGCGATGTCGGGCTGGATGATCTGTCCACCCGGATTGACCAGCTGCGGCCCTTTGGCGACGGTCAGGTGCGCCTGATCAGCTCGGGCGGGCTGTGGATCGCGCATGAGGACCGGTCGCTGCTGGGACAGCCCATCTCGGCCGCGGACCGTGCCCTGATGGATGGCGGGGCCCTGCACTATGCCTCGGTCGGGGATCAGCAGATTATGGTTCTCAGCGGAACGGTGGACTTTACCGATGTAGATGAAAGCTGGACCCTGCTGATGCAGGTGCCGCGCGCCACGGTGATGGCCCAGGTCACGGCCACCCGCGACCGGGCGGTCATGGCGGCGGCGCTGCTGCTGATGCTGACCCTGGCCGTGGTCTGGTTCGGCGCCCAGATCATCTCGCGCCCGATCGAGGCGATGACCGACGCCATGCGGCGTCTGGCGGATGGGCATCTGGACACCCCCATCCCCCATTCCGGCCGCCGGGACGAGATCGGGGGCATGGCCTCTGCCATGCAGATCTTCCGTGACCGCGCGATCGAGGCCAAGCGCCTTGAGGAGGAGGCCGCCAGCAGTCGCGCGGAGCGCGAGCAGGCCGCCCAGGCAGAGGCCGCCCGCCAGTCCCGCGTCGTGCGCGAGATCGGCACCGGGCTGGAGCGTCTGGCCGCCGGCGACATGACCCACCAGATCGGCAGCCCCGCACATGATCCCTTCCCTCAGGGCTACGATTCGCTGCGGCTGGCCTTTAACGGCGTCGTCACGCGCCTGTCCCAGACCATCCGCCGCATCGCGGATGTGGCCCATCAGGTGCGCGGCGGCGCGGATGAGATCAACATGGCCGCCGGAGAGCTGTCCAGCCGGGCCGAGACCCAGGCCGCCACGCTGGAGCAGTCCGCCGCAGCGCTGAACCAGATGAATGAAAGCCTGCGCCAGACCGCCGAAAGCGCGCGGGGCGCGGAACGCGCCAGCAGCCAGAACCGCGATATCGCGCGCGACAGCGCAGGCGTCGTCACCGAGGCGGTGACCGCCATGCGCGGCATCCAGAAATCCTCCGAGCAGATCACCCGGATCATCGGGGTGATCGACGACATCGCCTTCCAGACCAATCTGTTGGCGCTGAACGCGGGGGTCGAGGCCGCCCGCGCCGGAGAGGCGGGCCGCGGCTTTGCGGTCGTCGCATCCGAGGTGCGGGGTCTTGCGCAACGCGCTGCCGAATCGGCCCGCGAGGTGCGTGGCCTGATCTCTGAGAGCGCGGCGCAGGTCAAGACAGGGTCGGAGCTGGTGGGTCGCACCGGCGACAGTCTGGCCGTCATCCTGCAGAAGGCGTCCGAGGTTTCCGAGCAGATCGCGGCCATCGCCCTTGCCACCAGCGAACAGTCGGTCGGCCTGGGCGAGATCAACACTGGCGTGAACCAGCTGGACCAGGTCACCCAGCAGAACGCGGCCGTGGCCGAGCAGGCCACCGCCGCCTCGATGTCGCTGCGTCAGCAGGCCGAGGTGCTGTCCTCCGAGATCGGCGCCTTCCAGGTGGACGGCATGGCGCAACGCGATGACACGCCGCGCCCCTCGCTGGCCCCCCATTTCGCGGTCGAGGCCCGGCCGATCCGTCTGGCGGGCGTTGGCTCCGGTCGCGACCAGATGCTGGAGTTCTGACGCAAGAAATCACACCCCTTGGCCCGTTACGGTCCGTGGCTGTGACGGGCTGTCTGCCAGGACGGCGCGGACACATGCGCGCGACCCCTGCCGATGCAGGTCGCTGGTCCTGCTGCTGGCCGCGACACCACCGCAACCTTGGGCGGTCATCCGACGAATAGCGGTCGGAGCACGACCCTGCCATCGGGCCTGCCAGCGGGCCACATGTCACCATTGTCCGGGGCGCGGGCCGGTTGAGCGTCCCGCGCCGCGCCCTGATCTGACCAACCCGCGGGCTGGTGAGCATCTCAGAGGTTTGGGGACATTGACCGGCGCTGCACACCATGCGTCCCATCCCTGCTCCAATGCACCGCACGGGCGTCAGGAAGCCTTGGCCCCTGGCCCTCGGGCCCTTGCTCCGGAGAGGGGCTGCCGGCAGACAGGCGGATGGCGCATCAGCGAAATGTCGTCCGACACCGGGGCATGTGGGTCATGCGTCTTGCAGATGCGACCCTGTGTCGCTATGTCGAGGATGCGGGACCGGGCCCCTCTGGCGCTGTGATCGAACACAGCGCGATGTCGGACCGCATCGAGCGTGCTCGGTGTGCCTGGCGGTCCATCCCCTTCCATACCCTGCGCGATGGCATCTGTCCCGAGGGCATCGTGGAACTTCTTCTTATCGCATTTCTGGGCAAGCCGCTGTGGATGTGGCTGCTGTTCATCGGTCTGGTCGTCGCATTGCTGGTCTTTGACCTTGGCGTGCTGAACAAGGACGACCACGAGATCGGCATCGCCGAGAGCCTGAGGCTGTCGGCGATGTACATCACGCTTGGGTTGGCCTTTTCGGGCTTCATCTACTGGCAGATGGGCGGAGAGGCGACAGCGCAATACCTGACCGCCTTCATCGTCGAGAAGACGCTGGCGATGGACAACATCTTTGTCATCGCCTTGATTTTCGGCTTTTTCGCGATACCGCGCGAATATCAGCACCGGGTGCTGTTCTGGGGCATCCTGGGCGTGATCGTGCTGCGTGGCATCATGATCGGCCTTGGTGCAACCATCGTCGAGAATTATCACTGGGTTCTGTACCTCTTTGCGGCCTTTTTGATCTTTACCGGGGTCAAGATGCTGTTTGCCAACGAGGAGTCGCACGACATGGCCGACAACCGGGCCTTGGCGTGGCTACGCCGGCGCATCCGGGTGACCGACCAGCTGCACGGCCATGCCTTCACCGTCAGGATACCGGACCCGGCAACCGGGACGCTGGTCCGATGGGCGACACCGCTGCTGCTGGCGCTGATCGTGATCGAGGTGGCCGACCTGGTCTTCGCCGTCGATTCGGTCCCCGCGGTCTTCACGATCACGACCGACCCGTACATCGTCTACACGTCGAACATCTTTGCGATCCTGGGGCTGCGGGCGCTGTATTTTGCGCTGGCGGCGATCTTGCACCGGTTCGCCTATCTGAAATACGCGCTGTCGATCCTGCTGATCTTCATCGGTTCCAAGATCTTCATCGCAGATGCGATGGGTTGGGCCAAGTTTCCCCCGGCCTGGTCCCTGGGCATCACCTTCGTGATCCTGACCATCGGGGTGATCGTGTCGCTGTCCAAGACGCGAGGGGCCGCGCCGGGGGCACCCTGACCGCAGGTCCACCGCGCGCATACCGCGGGCAAGCCAACGGCCCGCGCCCATCCGCACCCGTTCCGACCAGGCACAACGGCAGCCTGCCCACAACACAGACACGGAGATCGCTCGGCGCCGCCGGGCGGTCCCAGCCTGACAGGTGTTCCCACGGCGACGAAGCCTCTGATCAGAAAGACCACGTTGCGGTGGCGCCCGGGCCAGACACCTGGTGCGACAAGGTGCCAACCGTCGCATCGTTCGGAACGGGTGAGTTCGCCCCAGATCGTCGGCCGGCAGGCTTAGCCCCGTGGTAGGTGTACCATGCATGAAGCCTTGTCCAGGTGCCATAGAACACCATCGTCGTGACCACATCCATAATCGTGCCGTGCTGATCGTGGCGGTGAACGGAGGACGCCAGAGGCCGCGTGCCTTATCCTAAAGCGTTTCTGCAAAAACCGGAATCATGGGATTCCCAAAGGGGTCTGCTTGTGATTCATCCTCCCAGAAAGGATGAATCATGTCAGCACCTTTGTTGGCTGTCACTAAGAACTGACCCGGCAGCAGTCGGAATTGTCACTGAGAACTGACCCATGTGGAACCTTGCCTCTGACAGGATCTGTCGGGGGA
>NZ_MEES01000080.1:0-11025 GCF_001724535.1 Paracoccus sp. SCN 68-21
CAATCGTCGGTCAGGTCAGGCAGATCGCCAAATGCGCATCGCTATCAGCGGCGCGCGCCATCAGCCGAGAGCGCCAATGCCGCGGAGCGGCTTCGTCCTTGTCCCGCAAAGCAGACTGTGACCCGTCGATCTCGCTGCGCCAAGCACGAACGTCCGGTCTGGAGATGCTGCAAGGCAGCGCCCGACCAGGGTTGTCTGGCTGCAATGGGCCGAACCCTACGCGTCGACGAGCTGCCAGAACCCATACTTGCGGCCGTGCTTCTTCTTGAGTGCCTGGACGAACTGCTCGTGTGTGGGGACGTGGCCGTAGTCCTCAATGGCTGCATCGCACGCCTGGCATTCCGCAATGTGACGAGCGGCATGGCGGTATCGCTTGGACCTCCCGCCATCCAGAGTATCCTGAACCATGGCACGTCGCATCAGTGTTGCGGCCAATGGATAGCGGGCTTCGAGAGCGGCGGCCGCAGTCGTCAGGGTGTGATAGGAGTTTCCGTCCAACTCCTCCGCCCGCGCAATCACAACCCGTGCCAGACGTTCATGAGCGGGCCAGTCGACGAGGAAGCTGATCGCAGCATCGGTATCGGAAAAGGCTTCGGCAATGCCCAGAGCCTTCTCCTCTGCCTCGATATCTTCGAAGTCGGGGAGCAGCTTCAGGTATCTCCGAAGACTGCGTCCGCTCAGGTTCTGCTGAAACGCGTTCCACAGGTGCTCCTTCAGCTCATCCATCTTGCCCAGCTTTTCGAGGCATTCCTCGTAGACCTCCTCGAGGTCGTCGTGAAGCATCCTGAAGGACTGCGCGCTTTCGGCCGCTCTTGCGCAGTCAACGATGCCGAAGGCTTCCTCGACGCGGCCCGCATCCAGCAACCGGCGGGCGACGTCGGGGGCGATGGTCCCGTAGGTTAGCTGCTCCTCCGAGTAGCGGGCGATGTAGGCGTCGACATCGCCCTGTGCGTCGGCGATATCGGCCAGAATGATCGACCGGGTAGCCTCCTTGTTGCGCTGAACAATCTGTTCCGACGAGGTTGAGAACCGGTAGCCCGCGTATCTGGCCAGTTCCTGTGCGGTCGGCGGCTGCGCGGCCCAAGCCTCGGTGATTTGCTTCAAGTAATCGAGGCCCTCTGTTCCAAAGGTCTCTGCGGTTGCCGGAATGATGCCATCGAATTCGCCATAGCCCGCCTCGGCAACGGCCTCGAGTATTCGCTCGGCCAAGATCTCCCGATCCGGCGAAATCCGGGGTGCGACCTTGGCGATCAGGTCCATGGCATCAGCCATCACGCTCCCGATCGCGCCGTTGCTGTCATCGGTGCGTTCGTGGATCGAAGGAGCGAGTTTCAGCAGCGACCACAGAAGCTCGAAGGCTTCACCGGCATCATCTGGAGCAACCTTGTGTTCGACTGCGCTCAGCAGACCTTCGAGATCCTTGACCAGCGCTTTTTGCTGGCGCCAGTCCAGGTAACCGGTCGAGCGCCGCAGCGACGCGAACCGCTTGCGGATGTCGGCGGCGACGTCTTTGGACCCTTGCGCGGCACTGAGCTCTATCCTGGCCCGCCGCTGAAGAGCCGCGCTGCCTTGAACCAGCTCCATCACCAGTTCGGCAAGTTTTTCAGCCCCCAGATGCTCTAGATTTGCTTTGTTCAGAGTCTTCTTGGACATGCTGCTGACGTCAAGTGCTGCTTCTGTGAATCATAGCCACTCTACAGGGCATGCTCCTCAAGGCAACTTCGCCTCGGGATAATTATTGGCAGACAAACGAACGTTGGGAGCCAGACGCGCTTTTGCGCGCGCATGAAGCGCCCCGGTTCCCTTTAGCAGCACACGATTGGCCGGCGGCACGGATCGGGCTAAGTCATCATGGTTCCTTTCGCGGTCGGCCAGCGTCGCAGGTTGCAGGGGGAGCGATGCTGGCTTTCTTGCGCAAACACTAGACAACCCGACATGAGGAGGAAACAGATGGCGAACTTAGTCATTGCCACGCGCATCATGGAGGCCGCCAGCGGTAGCAGCGTGCGAGTCATGCGGTTCGCTTGCGAGAGAATGATCACCTGAAATTCTTCGCCTTCACCCTGACGGTATCGATATGCAGATCCGGGATGTAGATGTCGCGCGGTGTCGGCGGGCCGGCGTTGCCCGGCAGGCTCCCGGCCGGCGCCCTGAACTCGTCTCCTCGGCCGTGGGTGAGGGGGAAGGCGTCGCCGCGCTGGCCGATGCTGGCGAGGTCAGTTGAGAGGTCGGTGATGCGGTGGACGACGAGGTGGACGACCTCGCCCTCACGCTGCACCTGGCCCGCGACGGCGATCATTCCGGCGCCGAGAATGGTTCGGCGGTTGGCCTCGAAGATCTTGGGCCAGACGACCAGGTTGGCGATGCCCGTCTCGTCCTCCAGCGTGATGAACATCACCCCCTTGGCGGAGCCGGGGCGCTGGCGGACCAGCACGATGCCCGCCACCTCGCAGCGGCGACGGTTGCGGGAGGCCATCGCCTCCCCGCAGGGGATCATCCGGCGTCGGGTCAGATCCTCGCGCAGGAAGGCCACCGGGTGGCGGCGCAGCGACAGGCCGGTATGGCCGTAATCCTCGACCACCTCGCGCCCGGCGGCCATCGGGCGCAGCGCGACGGTAGGCTCGGCGAACTCCGGTGGCGCTGCACGCGCATCCGCAGCGGCGAAGAGGGGCAGGTCCTCGTCGGCCAGCCCCTTCAGGTGCCACAGCGCCTCGCGGCGCCCGAGGCGCAGGGCAGGGCGGAAGCCGTCCGCCTCGGCGATCCGGGTCAGGGCCGCGATCGGGGTGCGCACGCGCCGCCAGAGATCCTCGACCGAGGCGAAGGGCTGGTCGGCGCGGCCCAGCACGATCGCTGCCGCATGGACGTTGGCAAGGCCCTTGACCATCCGCAGCCCGAGCCGGACCGCGAAGCGCCGGCCGTCACCGAGCGGCTCCAGGGTGCAGTCCCAATGCGAGGCGTTGATGCAGACTGGGCGGACCTCGACCCCGTGGTCGCGCGCGTCGCGCACGATCTGGGCGGGGGCGTAGAAGCCCATCGGCTGGCTGTTCAGGAGCGCCGCGCAGAACACGTCCGGATGCCAGCACTTGAGCCAGGCCGAGGCATAGGAGATCAGCGCGAAGCTCGCGGCATGGCTTTCGGGAAAGCCGTAGCTGCCGAAGCCCTCCAACTGGCGGAAGGTGCGCTCGGCAAAGTCGCGGTCGTAACCGCGCGCGGCCATCCCCTCGATCAGCTTGTCGCGGAACCGGGACACGCCGCCGGTGAACTTGAACGTGGCCATGGATTTGCGGAGCAGGTCGGCCTCGCCCGGTGTGAAGCCCGCGCATTCGATGGCGACGCGCATGGCCTGCTCTTGGAACAGCGGCACGCCGAGGGTCTTGCCCAGCACCTTCTCCAGTTCCGGGGTGGGGAAGTTCACGGCCTCCTGTCCCGCGCGGCGGCGCAGGTAGGGATGGACCATGTCACCCTGGATCGGGCCGGGGCGGACGATCGCCACCTGCACGACCAGGTCGTAGAAGGTGCGTGGCCTGAGGCGCGGCAGCATCGACATCTGCGCGCGGCTCTCGATCTGGAAGGTGCCGAGCGTGTCGGCCTTGCGGATCATCGCATAGGTGCGCGGATCCTCGGCCGGGATGTTCGCCAGATCGTGGCGGATATCCTTGTGCTCGACCAGCAGTTGCAGCCCCTTGGCCATGCAGGTCAGCATGCCCAAGGCCAGCACGTCCACCTTCATGAAGCGCAGCGCCTCGATGTCGTCCTTGTCCCACTCGATGATCTGGCGATCCTCCATCGCCGCGGGCTCGATGGGCACCAGATCGTCCAGCCGGTCATGGGTCAGCACGAAGCCGCCCGGATGCTGGCTGAGGTGCCGGGGCGTGCCGCGCAGTAGGGCGGCCAGCTCCAGCGTCAGGCGCAGGCGGCGATCATCCGGGTTGAGGTTCAGCGCGCGCAGCTCGTCGTCGGCGATCCCCTCCTCGGACCAGGCCCAGATCTGGCTGGACAGCGCCCGGATCAGATCCTCGGGCAGGCCCAGGGCCTTGCCCACGTCGCGCAGCGCACCCTTGGTGCGATAGCGGATCACCACCGCGGTCAGCGCGGCGCGGTCGCGGCCATAGGTGCGGTAGATCCACTGGATCACCTCCTCGCGCCGCTCATGCTCGAAGTCCACGTCGATGTCGGGGGGCTCACGGCGCTCCTCGCTGACGAAGCGCTCGAAGAGGAGGTCGTTGCGCCCCGGATCGATGGAGGTGATCCCCAGCACGAAGCACACGGCCGAGTTCGCGGCCGACCCCCGGCCCTGGCAGAGGATGCCGCGCGAGCGGGCGAAGCGGACGATGCTGTTCACGGTCAAAAAGTAGGGGGCATAGTCCAGCCGGTCGATCAGGCGCAGCTCATGCTGCAGGCTGGCCGTGACCTCGGCCGGGACGCCTTCGGGATAGCGTTCGGCGGCGCCCTCCCAGGACAGCCGCTCCAGCGTGGCTTGGGCGGTCACGGTGGGATCGTCGCGTTCCTCGGGATACTGGTATTCCAGCTCGTCCAAGGAGAAGCGGCAGGCCTCCGCGATCCGGGCCGTGCGGGCCAACGCTTCGGGGTAGCGGGTGAACAGCCGGTGCATCTCGGCGGGCGTCTTCAGATAGCGGTCGGCGTGACGCTCGCGGCGAAAGCCCAGGGCGTCGACAGTGGTGTTGTGGCGGATGGCGGTCACCACGTCCTGCAGGATGCGGCGGTCAGGCTCGTGGAACAGCACGTCGTTGGTGACCACGGTCGCCACGCGCAGGCGGGCGGCGAGGTTCGACAGCTCGTGCAGCCGCAGCTGATCGTTGGGGCGCCGGCGCAGGGTCAGGGCCAGATGCGCGCGGTCACCGAAGGCCTCGCGCATCCGGCGCAACTGCAGGGCGCAGAGATCATCCGCCTGGTCGGGGATCAGCACGCCGATCAGGCCCTCGCAGGCGGCGGCCACGTCCGACCATTCCAGGTGGCACTTGCCCTTGCCGGCGCGCGCCTTGCCGACCGACAGCAATCGGCAGAGGCGGGAATAGGCCGGCCGGTCGGTCGGATAGACGAGCAGCGACATGCCGCAGGTCAGGTCCAGCTGGCAGCCGACGATCAGCCGGACGCCGGTCTCCTTGGCGGCCACATGGGCGCGCACGATCCCGGCCAGGGAGTTGCGGTCGGTGACGGCCAGGGCCTCCATCCCCATCAGGGCGGCGGTGGCGAACAGCTCCTCGGCCGAGGAGGCGCCGCGCAGGAAGGAGAACTGCGAGGTGACCTGCAGCTCGGCATAGGCGGGCCCCGTCATCCGAACATTCCATGCAGGAACCAGCGATGCGAACCGGTGGCGCGGTCCTCTCCGTCGCCCTGGCGGAAGATCCAGTAGCGGGCTCCGGCCTCGTCCTCGATGCGGAAGTAGTCGCGCACGGCTTGGGCCTCGGCGTCGCGCTTCCACCATTCGCCGAAGATGCGTTCCGGCCCGTCGGCGCATTGCACATGGCGGCGCACGCCGCGCCAGAGGATCCAGCGCGGCGGATGGTCCGGAAGCAGCGCCATGGTCTCGATCGGCTCGGGACGGGGCAGCAGCCGCGAGGGGCGCGGCCAGTGGTCTGGCCAGGTGTCCATGCCGGAGGTTGCCGTGTCCGCCAGCGGCGGGATGCGGATGATGGCGCGTTCCGGCACCTCGCTGGCCACCGCGGCGAAGCGGAAGACCGACCGGGCGCCAAGCCTGTTCGACAGCGTGTCGATCAGGCCGGAGAGATCGGGTGCCGCCTCCTGCAGAAGCGAGGTGGCCGCCTGCCGCGGCACCAGTGGCTCCGCGATCGTGGCGGTCAGGGTCATGATCTCGATGCCGAGACCCGGATCGAGGGTGACGATCCGGTCGCAGAGGAGCCGGGTCAGACGGGCGGGGTCGCGCTGCGGCACGGCCAGGCCCACGCGCAGCACCTCGGTGCGGTTGTCGATCCGCGAACAGAGCAGGTCCAGCCGCCGCGCCCCCAGCCCCTTCGCAGTCAGCTCGGTGCAGAGCTGCCCCACCAGCTTGCCGATATAGCGGGCGATGGTCTCGGGCGCGGCGATGGGTTCGGCGAAGGCGCGACGGATCTCGATCAGCCCCTCCGGGCGCAGGGGTGCGATCGGCTCGGAGGCCAGCCCCCGCGCCTGGTCCAGACGCCGGCAGAGGGCCTCGCCAAAGCGACGCGTCAGGGGCGCGCGCGGCTGGTCCATCAGATCGCCGATGGTCTCGAAGCCGAGGTCCCGCAGCCCGGCCGCGGTGGCGACGGGCAGGCGCAGCGCCTCCAGCGGCAGGGGCGCCAGCGCGGCGTCCGACGCACCAGGGGGCACGATGGTGACGCCGTCCGTCCCATATCGCGCCAGCGCATGGGCTGCGCCCCAGCTGTCGGCCAGGGCTAGCCGCGCGGTGATGCCGGAAAGCGCCAGTTTGCCCGCCAGCGCCTCCAGCATCGCGGCTTCTCCGCCATGCAGGTGATCGGCGCCGGTGGAGTCTATGACGATCCCGTCTGGCGGATCGGCCGAGATGATGGGTGCGACCCGCTGCAGCAGCCAAAGCGCCAGCCGCTCCAGCGCCGCGGCATCCGCTGCGGCTTCGTCCGCCTCGATGCGCAGATCCGGCACCAGCGCCTGCGCCCGGCTGACCGTCATGCCCGTCCGCAGGCCCAGATCGCGTGCGGCGGGGCAGGCAGCGGTGATCACCCGCCGGTTGCCCACGCGACCCACGATGATCAGCGGCCCCTCAGCCGATGGCGATGAGACGCCCGCCTGCCGTTGCCGCCGATCGATCGGCCACATCGGCAGGAAGACGGAGATGACCCGCGCCATCGCATGCCTCCAGTTCGAGATCGAAGGAATCCCCGGCCCGCGCCCGGATCAGCTCGACGAGCCAACGCGCTCGGCCCACGCCCGGAACGGGCAGGGGGGCGGAGGGCAGTTCCGACACCCGCCATCGGGTCATCGCCGCGGTAGGCTGCCCGAAATCGCTGGCATCCGCCTGCCGCCGCCAACGCCGCAGTGCCAGGCCGATGGTGCCCGACCCCTTGGCCGCCAGGTGCAGCCGGCGCGAGGCGGTCATCGACAGCCGCGCCACGTCGCCGACCACGGCGGCCAACCCGCCATGGCGCAGGCCTTCCTCCATCGCTGCCAGGACCGAGATGTCGTCGCCGGCCTCGACATGGATCACCCGCTCGGGCGGCAGGCCCACCTGCGCCAGGCCCGGCGCGAAGAGATCGGCCTGGGTCACGCACCACAGCACCTGGCCCTTCATGCGCGCGGCGATGCCCGCCACGAAGCAGGCGGCCGCCGCGCCGTCCACGGCCCCCTGGCCGCCGCCGGCAACCTCGTGCAGCGCGCCGAGCGATAACCCGCCCTGTGGCAGGCGCCGATCCAGCTCCCGCACCCCGAAGGGCAGCACGCCGTGCTGGCGCGCTCCCGTGCCGTCGATCTCGCCGATCCGGGCGCGCAATTCGGCCAAGGCGGTGCGGACGGCAGGCATGGGACAGGGCTCCTTTGCAGTTGGCGATGAACAGGTCTGATTAGTTCCTGTTTTGTTCCTGCCGTGCCGTTCTGTCAACCGGCGCGGCGTGCGTTCCATCGGGCGCCTGGGCGACGACGCCACAAGCAGTTGGAAAGGCTGGATACAAAGCGGGGGATAAGTCACCGGGAGCCGGGGAGATTGATCCATCCTGGTCCCCGCCAGGGTCATCGCGTCGGCGTTCACGTCATTGACGCAGGAAGAAAGCAGGCTCAAAACGGGAGGCAGACCAGCGCGAGGGCAGGGCGATTTGCAATCTGTATAACGTGACGACCTCGCAGGAGGCACTGACCCGTCTGATCGATGGGCTCACCGACCGCGCCGGAAATCTGGCCTCCGGCAGCGTCTATCCCGATCAGCTGGCACCGATCATTCGGAATGGAAATGAAGGGCCGGAGCTGGTCAAGGCGCGATGGGGCATGCCATCGCCGCCGTCGGTCCTGAAGACCGCGCGCGATCCGGGCGTCACCAATGTGCGCAACCTCGGCTCGCCGCATTGGCGGCGCTGGCTGGGGCAGGGGCATCGCTGCCTGGTGCCGGTCACCAGCTTCTCGGAGCCGCGCGGCAAGGGGCAGGGGGTGCAGTGGTTCGCACCGGCTGACGCAGACACCACGATGTTCTTCGCCGGGATCGAGACCCGCGGCTGGACCTCGCTCCGCAAGGTCAAGGATGGCGAGACGACCGACGATCTCTACGCCTTCCTGACCTGTCCGCCGAACGCCGAGGTCGCACCGATCCATCCCAAGGCGATGCCGGTGATCCTCACCTGCCCCGAGGAATGGCGCGCCTGGCTGGACGGCATCCAGGCCGAGGAATTGCAACGGCCGCTGCCGGATGGCGCGCTGAGACTGGTCGACGCGGCAATCTGAACGGGCGGGCGGTCGGGCGGATACCGTGAACGGTCTAACCCCGCGGCGCTCTCCACCCGGCGGTCCGCGCTTCTTCCTCGCTGCAGAACCAGCGCTCGCCATTGGCTTCGCTGATCCGTGTCGCTGCGTAGCTGCGGCCGCCGGGACTGTGATAGATGCGTGCGCCGGATTGCGAGATGTTACCCTTTATCAGGCATCCCAAAACCTTGGAAGGTCGAACCCCGGCCGTCTCCCGATACTCCCAAGGCGGCTGATTTGATGCCGCCCAGATCCCGATCGCCTGTTGCCGCGCAGAGGCTTCCACCGTGTTATAAGAATCGGAGTAACGAAGATAAGCCCAGGCTAGACCCTCCGCCACCATCGTTCCGCCAAGGTCGACCCCCGCCGCCTTACACAGGGCTACGACTCGGTCGTAACGGTCGCGACCGACTTCGGTGCAGGTGACCAACTTGTCTCGGACGAACATGGCAAGGCGATTGGTGGCGACTGTTCCGCACGGCCATTCAGATCCGTGAGCGTCATGACAGGTCTGCTCACGCTCGGGTGCGTCGATCCCGTGGAGACGGATGGTCTTCCCGTTTAGCCGCAAGCCGTCGCCATCCACGACTTCAACTGGTCCTGTCTGTATTGCGCCGGAAAGGTCGAGGCCGTGGGCGGGCGAAATACTCACCAACCAAAGCGCCGCGAGGCAGGGTAATGGTGACAGTAAGGTAGTGAGGATTTGCAAGTAGGCCATGCCAAGACTTCTAGAGCGAAGCCGTGGCTGCGTGGTGCGCTCATTCGTTCAAATGCTGCTGAACGAGTTCCGCCATCCAAGTTTTGTCGTCCTCAAATAGCCTATGTCGGTCGATGTGCGGGGCGAAAAGGGTAGTGTCTAAGAAGTGGTGGGAATTTCCGCCGTGCTGGCGGTGTAACTGCGGTAGCCATTGGTCGTCGGTTCTCGGTCGAGTTGTAAGCTTCAACCACGGACCGAGGAAACCCCGATGAACCGGACCGACATGCCCCTGAGCGGATCTGGACGCTTTTAGCGCAAGCCAGACCGTCCAGCCATTTTGCCATGATTATGCGAAGACGTCGGTCACAGTAAAAGTTAATCCATTCCGCTGGAACATCAGCGTCGGTTGCCGCTTTCACTGCGGTCTCCGGAGGAGGAGACGGGGATTCATGGGAGATGAAGATGAAAAACTCAATCACCTGGCTGACCGGATGTGCGGTCTGCGCCTTTGCCGGTATGGCAAGTGCGGACTGTGCTGAGGATTTGGCCCGTCTGACTAGCGAGACGGGGATGGGTGCCGAAACCGCCGCGTCGACCGCGCCCGAGGCTGGCGCGGCTGAAGGCATTGCAAAGGACGGATCCCTGGCACCCTTGGAAACGCCCGATACCGGCGCGGGCGCAGTGACGGACGCGACCGCGGACGCACCTGACGCCGCGTCCTCGGACGCGTCGCAAGACACAGCCGATGGCGGGATCGCCAAGGATGGATCGCTTGCGCCTCTGGAAGGGACGGAGGCTGAGGCGGGGACCGAGGTCGCCATGTCCGGTCAGGATGTCCAGGCACAGCAGGATGGTGAACCCACCGCTGCGGAGGCTGCCGAGGCTGCCGCCCCCGATACCGACGCGACCGAACCGACCGCCGACCACGACGGTTTGATCGAGGAAGCCCGGACGGCTCTCGCGGCGGGTGATGAGGACGCCTGCCGCGCGGCGGTCGAGCAGATAGACGCGATGTGACCAGAGCCCGCGCCCCTGTCTCGGGCGCGGGCCCTTTGTCTGGTCAGCGTCGACGGACAGGCCCGTCCAACCGCCATGTTGATTTTGTCCGACCGACCAACCTCAGCGCGGCAAGCGGTCTTTCACCGAGCCACGGCTACGGCTTGGGCTGCCGGGTCGGCTGAGAGATGGTGACAGACGCCATTGGCACCGGTTCAGCTCTCCCGCATCTGCCATGGGCTACCGGCAGGAAGGAATCGGCGGGGGGGCCCTGCCATACCCGACAGGACTGCGACTTTGAGTTAACATGTTGAGATCCTCCTGCATCCCTTTACAGATACGACATGACAATCACGCACCAAGATGACCTGGACGGCCTGAGAACGATTGGCCGGATCGTGGCGAACACCATGCAGTCGATGGCGGCGGCCATGGAGCCCGGCATGACCACGCTGGAGCTGGACCGCATCGGCCACGACCTGCTGGAGCGCGAGGGCGCCATATCGGCCCCTAAGGCCACCTACGATTTCCCCGGCACGACCTGCATCAGTGTCAACGAAGAGATCGCCCATGGCGTCCCCGGCGCGCGCGTGCTTTCCGCGGGCGATCTGGTCAATATCGACGTGTCTGCGTCCCTGAACGGCTATTTCGCCGATACCGGGGCCAGTTTCTGCCTAGGCCCCGCTCCGCCGTTGCTTGACTGGCTGTGCCGCGACGGCAGGCGCGCGATGCAGATCGGCATCGCGCAGGTCGGGCATGACAAGCCGCTGGCCGGGATCGGCAACGCCATCGGCGCCTTTGCGTCGAAACGGGGCTATACGCTGATCCGGAACCTGGCCAGCCACGGGGTCGGCAAGGCCCTGCATGAGGCCCCCGAGGAGGTCCCGACCTGGCCCACCCGGGGCGACCGG
>NZ_MEES01000081.1:0-10962 GCF_001724535.1 Paracoccus sp. SCN 68-21
TGAAGCGTCGAAACTCCACCTCGATCATACACCTCGATGGCCACCCGAGATTACACCGAACGTGCCGGTGAAATTACACCACGTGCGCGGACACTACCCATATTTCGACGAAATCATCGTGAACCCCGACGCATACGGATTTACCAATGTCACCGAACCCTGCCGCGAGGGGGGCTACGGTCCGGCGACGTCGATCTGTCATTTGCCCGACACTTACTTCTACTATTGGGTCGCTCATCCGTCAGACGCCGCTCACAAACGAGTGGCAGATCGGCTGTATGAGGACGCTCTCGCCTTGCGTGACGGCGCCCGCAAAGGTGCGGGTCACTGACGAGGGCACGAACGCCATCGCGGCCGGCAGTGGGCCCTTTCGAGGGTCAAACAGCGCAAAATCTTATGAGAGCATTCAAGGCCTCGCCGCACCTGTCAGTAAGATCGGGAACATGTCAGATCGCGCGATCGACCTCATGGTAAGCGGAATTGACGACCGTCATCACCCGTGAGTCCTTCGTTCATGACGGAAGGCTGCCGGTTTGAAATTGGTGTTCGGTGGATGGTTCCAAGGCAAGCACACCTGGTGCCGCTCCGTTGGGTCGCGCACGCGTCCGGCGCGCTTCGAGTGGGTCAGGTTGCCCAGCGATGAATGCGGCCCTGACATTGTTGTCGTTCTAGCGCCGCGGGCGAACTTGCGTTGGTTACAGGCCGGGGTATCGAAGATCTCTTTGTTCATCAGTTCGTTGCGCAGACTGCCTTTGAAGCTCTGGAAAAAGGCGTGTCTCACGGCGGCTTGCCGGGGTCGACGCAGGTTAGGCGACGTCCTTCCGCTCGGCCCGTTTCAGGGTCGCTCGGCTGGAGAGATCGGCGCCATTGGTTCACGCCCGAGGGGCGACGGTCCGAATGATCATGGCAAGGGTTAGTCGACCAGCGCTGGTCCGGCATCAGGGCCAGGGGCATCGGTGAGCGTGTTCCACGGGCCCGTTTGCGCCCCCTTCGCCGCCAGACCGAGAGCCCTTCGTCACGGTAGCCCGATGGCCTGATCGCCGGTGAATCCGCCGCGCCTCATTTCTGGCCCTCCTGGTCAGGCCAGAAGGTTGGTCAAACGGGATCAGGCGGAGGGGGAGACGCCAGCACCGGCGCCCGCGGGTCACCTCGGTTGCTGCGCATTGGGTGCCCGCTGCAGCGGCATCAGACTGCGACAGGTCCAGGTCGACGCATCCGGTGATTGGCCTGCACTGCCGTTTTTCAAGATTGCCATGCGGTCAGCCGGATGATCCCTGACGCAACGGCTTTGAGGAGGAAGCAGGCGACCGTCACCTGTCCCATGCCCTAGGCGGCCCATGATCTCGGCGTCGGGGCAGGCCCCGCGTCCGCTTATCGACGG
This sequence comes from Paracoccus sp. SCN 68-21, assembly GCF_001724535.1. Taxonomy (NCBI): domain Bacteria; kingdom Pseudomonadati; phylum Pseudomonadota; class Alphaproteobacteria; order Rhodobacterales; family Paracoccaceae; genus Paracoccus; species Paracoccus sp. SCN 68-21. Next base: position 1,382 of record NZ_MEES01000081.1, read on the forward strand.
TGCCCCGGTTTTCCACTGGCCGTCCGGTTCCCGATCCGCTTGCTTGCTGCATCACGGGCATTTCAGCACGGGTTGGTGCAACGGTGAACACCCCCGCCTGATCCGGCGGGGGCGTCCTTGAGGCTATCGGGGAGTGTTGGCCGTTACGCCAGTGCCTGAACCGATAGATCCGACCAGGGCGTCATCACGAACCCCGAAGGATAGTAGGCGATGTCACGGACCAGCATGTCGCCCGAATGACCGCGCCCGTCATCGGTAGTGTCCTGCTCGGGCGTGTCGGTGCCGGGTGCCTTCACCGCGATATTGGCCATCGGATACAGCTCCAGGCGGATCTTCATGTCCTGGTGGCGGGCATGAAGGACATGACAGCCGACCTCGATATCGGTGAAGAAGAACGTCACCTCGGACTTGGTGGTGTCCTTGGGGTCGTAGACGATGACGCAGGCCCGGCTGTGATACGCCTCGGTCATGGGCGGGGGCTGGGTTAGCCAATGGTTGACCTCGATCTCGCTGTCGAAGGTGCCCGCGCGGGTGTTGGAACCGGCATGGCCGCAATGCTGGGCAAGGGTGGTGGTACAGGGCGTATCCGCCGCACCCCAGCAATGGTTGAACTTCTCCAGAATGTCGATTTCCGGGGGCCACTGGGTCCAGCTGCCCTGGGCGCCCGTCGTGCCGCGACCCACCAGCCAGAAGGCAGGCCAGGAATAGCGACGGATCGGGATCTTGGCCTCCATCCGCCAGACGCCTTCGACCCCGCAGACGTCGTTCATCGTCTGGCCCTGGATGATCACGGCCTGATGGCGGAACAGCCGGCTTTCGAATTCGGGCCGGGCATCCGTCGGAAAGGCCAGCGTGTGCAGCCGCAGGGCCTTCTCTGCCGCGTCGTAGGCGATGGAGGTCTGCGCGGTGGTGGGGAACTTGTCCTCGTTCATGTAGAGGCCGGTTTCCCCGTTGCCGTCCTGCGCGTAGCCATGCGACAGGCGCGACCGCCAGACGGGGCTGCCGGATTTGTCGAAACCGGTGTCGGAATGCTTTGCGGTCGCGGGGTCGAAGGCGTTCTTGCGCTGCGCTTTCGACACGGCCAGCCGGCGCAGGGGACGGTGGAACTGGGGCGTCATGACGGGATGCGCGGCGGCGTCGCCCAAACCCCTGACGCGGATCTCGACGCCGAACTTGCGGCCTGCCGCATAGGTCGATTTGGCGACCAGCCTGAGGTAATGGCCCAGGTCGTCACCCGGCGACCACCGATAGATCACATCCATCCCGACAAAATTCTCGGGTTGCGTCGGCACGTTGCCGGCATTGGTGACGCCGCCGCTGATGTTCACCAGGTGGGTGACGTGACGATAGTTCCCCACTGTATTGGCCGAAGCTGATGAGAATGGAGATCTCGCGCTGACCGGCGGCAACCTCGATCACGGCGGGAATGGTGATCCGGCTGCGGGTTCGGGTGCGGGCGTCGCGACGGGTTCGGGCTCTGGCGACAGGATCAACGGAACCGAATCCAGTCGGTCCAGCCGCGCACTGATGGCGGCAAGCTGTGCGGTGATGCTTTCCAAGATGGGTTCGAGATCGGGATCGTAGGCCGTGTCTCATATCTTCTGCTCAGTATTCGATGCGCGGCCAGAGGTGGCCTGCATCGCGGGGGGCGGGACGGAGGGTCGAGACCCTTGCCTCCGCGGTCACGGCGGCAGGTATCGGTGTAATTCATCTGCCGCGTTTCGAGACGAGCGAATCTGTCGACCAAGCTGCGCGTGTCAAAGGTGTCGGCGATGTTCACCGACTGGTAATGGATATGAGGAAATGGTTAATCATCGGACATGACAGTGCGGGCTGCATGTGCGCTGGTTGCGCGGCGCGTCTGCGGCGCAACTCTGGCGCTTGCCCAGGGCCGGGAAACTGCCTTTCCGGTCACCAACTCACGCTTCCTTGTCGCTCATTCCGACAAATCGGCCTATTCGGCTGTTTTCCCGCACGGTCGAATTGTCTATCCCTTGCCCAGACATCCGTGGCCATCGCCACGCTTTTTGCCGGTTCTGCATCACGATCACCCCAGCGGCTCTTTCTGCCGGAGATTCCTTTGTTCATTACCTACCTTGCCCATGACCTTGATGATCCGTCGATCTGGAGGCGCGTCCACATGCTGCGTCGGGGCGGGGCGCAGGTCCGGGTCGCGGGGTTCAGGCGCGGGCAGGGCGCCTTGCCGGAGCCGGCCACGGTTCTGGGGCAGACGGCCAATGGGCGCATGATCCAGCGGGTGCGCGCGATCCTGGGCGCCTGGCCGGGCGTGGGGCGGGCGCTGCCGCCGCAAAACCCCTCGGAACCCGAAGTGATCTTGGCCCGCAACCTGGAAATGCTGGCACTGGGGGCGCGGCTGGCCCGTGCCCGCCGCGCGCGTCTGGTCTATGAGCTTCTGGACATCCATGGCATGATGTTGGGGCAGGGCGCGGCGGCCCGCGTGCTGCGCCGGGTCGAGGCCGCCCTGATGCGGCGCGCCCGCCTGGTCGTGCTGTCCTCGCCCGCGTTCCACAGCCGTTACCTGCGCCCCTACGCTCAGCCTGACATCGCGTCCCTGCTGGTCGAGAACAAGCCCTTCGCGTCCCCGGACCCGGTCCTGCCCGCCCCCGCGCCGCAGGGCCTGGCGCATGGCGGGCCGCTGATCATCGGCTGGTTCGGCATGCTGCGCTGTCGCTGGTCGCTGGAGGTGCTGGACCGGCTGACCCGCGCGCATCCGGGGCGGTTCCAGGTGATCCTGCGCGGGCGTCCGGCGCTGGATGTGATGGGCGATTTCCAGGAGGTGATCGATGCGAACCCCGATCTGTCCTTTCTGGGTGCCTATGACTGGCCCGCGGACCTGCCCAAGATTTACGGCGGCATCGACGTGGCCTGGCTGATCGACCGCTATCAGGCCGGCCAGAATTCCGACTGGCTGCTGCCGAACCGGCTGTACGAGGGGTGCCTGAACGGCGCGGTTCCGGTCGTTCTGGACGGCACAGAGGTCGCGCGCCGGGCATCCGCATGGTCCTGCGGCATCACCGTCGCGGCCCCCACGCCCGAGGCCGCCGCCACCGCCCTGTCGGGGATCGACTCCGCCGGACTGGCGGCGCTGCGGTCGACGGTCGCGGCGCTGCCCCGGTCCGCGCTGGAGATGGACGATGACGAATGCCGGTCGCTGACGACGGCGATCTGCGGCGTGGGCGTGGGCCAGCAGACTGCGGCCGCCGTGACGGCCAGCTGAGGTTCCCATGCCCACACCCCGTGTCCTGATCGTCATTCCGGCCCTGAACGAGGCGCGCCACATCGACGGCGTGCTGGACTTCGCCACGGGCTTTGCCCGGCGCGCGGGCGGGCTGGTCGTGGTCGTCGATGGCGGCTCTGCCGACGGCACCCGCGACATTGTTCGCGGCCGGATGAGTGCCGATCCGCTGATACGCCTGATCGACAACCCCGACCGCCTGCAATCGGCGGGCGTGAACCTGGCCGTCGCGCAATTCGGCGAGGGGGCCGAATGGCTTTTGCGGCTTGATGCCCACAGCGCCTATCCTGATGATTACGGCGACATCCTGCTGGCCGAGGCGCAGCAGACGGGGGCGGACAGCGTCGTCGTCTCCATGCATGCAAAGGGGCAGGGCTTCCTGCAGACCGTGATTGCCGAGGCGCAGAACTCGCGCTTGGGCAATGGTGGTTCGGCCCACCGGCTGGCGGGCGGCGGGGCCTGGGTCGATCACGGCCATCACGCCCTGATGCGGATCGCGGCTTTTCGGGCGGTCGGCGGCTATGACGGCACGTTCAGCCACAATGAGGATGCCGAGCTGGACCATCGGCTGACCAGGGCGGGCCACCGCATCTGGCTGACCGGGCGGACTGGGCTGACCTATTTCCCGCGCGCGCAGCTGGGTCCGTTGATCCGGCAATACTACAATTTCGGCCGGGGCCGCGCCCGCAACCTGCGCAAGAACAACCTCCGCCCCGCAAGGCGGCAGGCGATCGTCGCGATGCTGGCGCCCGCTGCGGCGGTGGTGGTGCTGGCCCCGGTCAGCCTGCTGTTCGCCGCCCCGCTGATCCTGTGGCTGCTGGCCTGTGTGGCGGGGGGCGTGATGATCGCCGTCCAGACCGGGCGGCCCCAGGGGCTGCTGGCCGGTCTGGTCGCGGGGACGATGCACATGGCCTGGTCGGCGGGGTTCTGGCGCCAATGGCTGACCCGCAGCCCCGCCCCGCCGCAACAGGAGCCCGCATGACCGCGCCCGCCTTTCACGACCGGGTGCTGATCGGCATCTGCACCTTTCGCCGCCCCGAACTGGCCGCGACGCTGGCATCCCTCACGGCGCTGGCGGATTGCGGCCTGCCCACGGCCATCGCGGTGGCCGACAACGACGCTGAACCCTCGGCCCGGGCGCTGGTCACGGCGTCGGAGCACCCGCTGTCGGTGACCTATCTGCACGCGCCACAGGCGAACATCTCGATCGCGCGCAATGCGCTGCTGGATCACGCGCGCCAGACCGGGGCGCGGCTGCTGGTGTTTCTGGACGATGACGAGACGGTCGAGCCGGGCTGGCTGCGCCAGCTGGTCGCGGCTTGGCGGGCGGGCGACGCGGGCGCGGTTCTGGGTCCGGTGCGGGCCCATTACCAGAGTGACGCGCCGAAATGGATGGACGAGGCCCGCGCGCATGACACCCTGCCGGTCTTTGGCAAGGACGGCGCGATCACCAGCGGCTATACCTGCAACGTGCTGATCGACCTGGCCGACCCCGCTGCGGCGGCGCTGCGCTTTGATCCGCGGCGTGGTCGGTCGGGGGGCGAAGACAGCGCCTTTTTTGCCGACTTTCTGGCCGCAGGCGGGCGGATCGCCTTTGCGCGCGACGCGCTTGTGCACGAAACCGTGCCCTCGGACCGGGCGCGGCTTGCGTGGTTGCTGCGCCGCCGCTATCGGATGGGTCAGACGCATGCCAGTCTGGTCGCGCGGGGGCGGTCATGGCCGGCACGTGTCGGCGCTGCGGGCGTGGCGGCGGGCAAGGCCGCGATCTGCGGCGGTCTGGCCCTGTTGGGTGTGGCACGCCCGGCGTGGCGGAACCGCCAGCTGATGCGGGCGGCGCTGCATGTCGGTGCCGTCGCCCGGCTTGGCGGCGCACGGCAGATCGAGCTCTATGGAACGGCGCCGGCGGTGACTGACACCAGCCCCCGCTTGGGACCGAAGGAACGGTGATGGGACGCGAACTCAAGCCCTATGACGGGGCAAATGCCTATGGCGACGCACCGGCCGCGCCCGCGCAGACCATCGATCTGCGTCGGCTGATGGTGGCCCTGCGGCGGCAGCGGCTGACGATCATCCTGCCGGCCGTGCTGGTCGGTGTCTTGGGTCTGGCCTATGCCATGGCCAAGCCCGAGACCTACAGCGCCTATTCCAGCCTGCTGCTGGACAGCAACGTCAACCGTTCGGTCCAGCAGGCGGGCGGCATCGCCACCGTCGCCCTGCCGGCCGAGCGCATCGAGAATGCCCGCGTTGTCCTGGAATCGGACAAGCTGGCCAATGACGTGCTGAACCTGACCGGGTTGCAGGACAATCCCTCGTTCATGAACCCGCCCCGGTCGGCCTTCACCTCGGCGATCGGCCAGGTGATCGGGACCGCGCTCAGCCCGGTCAGATGGGCCCGTGACCAGCTGACGGCGCTGACCACCCCCGCCGATGTCGCAGAGCCTGTCGCGATCCCCGAAGGGACCGCCATCACCGATCCCGCCCGGCGCCTGGCGGCGATGCGGTTGCAGGGCGGCATTCGCGTTGCCCGCATCGGTCAAAGCTCGGCCGTTGCGGTCATGTTCGTGTCCCATGATCCGGCGATCGCGGCGCAGGTCGCGAATGCCTATGCCGATCTTTATGTGCGCGACATTCTGGTCGCCAACTCCGATTCCGTGGGCCAGACGACCGCCTGGATGCAGACGCGCCTGGAGGAGCTGCAGCGGCAGGCGCAGGCCGCCGCCAACGCCGCCGAGCGTTTCGCGGCCGAGAACAGCCTGGTCGAATTCTCCTCCGGCGGCCTTCTGACCGAGCAGGCGCTGAACGAGCTGAACTCCAACCTGACCGCCGTCCTGACCGAGGCCGCACGGGCGCAGGCGGTTCTGGACACTTATGAACGCGCGGTCGAAGGCGGCGTCGAGGGGCTGACGAACAACAACAGCGCCCTGGCCATCGGCGGCGACGTCTCGCTGGAGCTGCGGGCGCGGCTGGATTCCTACAACGATGTCCAGGCGCGGCTGCAGCGCTTGTTGACGACCTCGGGACCGGATCATCCGCAGGTGGCCGGCCTGCAGCAGACCCTGGCCACCACCGCGGAACGCCTGTTCGTCGAGCTGCAGGCCCGCCGCGCCGAGGCGCAGAGTGCCCTGGACGTGGCCAACGCCCGCGTCGAGGCGCTGCAGCAGAGCGTCCAGCAGGCGTCCGAGCGCAACAGCGACCAGGCCGCCAACTTTGTCCGCCTGCGCGCCCTTCAGGAAGAGGCCGCGACCCTGTCGACCATCTATCAGCAGACCCTGACCCGCTCTCAGGAGATCGAACAGCAGCAATCCTTCCCGGTCTCGAACGTGCGCATCCTGTCCTATGCCCAGGTTCCGACCTCGCCCTCGGGGCCGGCGGTCCTGCGCACGGCCCTGGCCGCGACCCTTCTGGGGCTGTTCCTGGGCATGGCCGTCGCCGCCCTGCGGGAATGGCGCGAGCGGTCGTTGCGCACCGCGGCGGATGTCACCGAGCATTCGGGCCTGCGCTTTCTAGGCCACCTGCCGGTGCTGCCGCCGGTGCGTCGTCAGCGGGGGGCGGGCGCGTCACGGAACGCCGTTCGCAGCCCGGCCATCCCTCCCGCCCATCGCGGAGAGACGTTGCCCGTGGTGGCCAAGGTCAAGCCCCCGGCGATCGACGTGCCCGTACCCGTGCTGCACTATCCTGATTCCGTCTATGCCGAAACGCTGCGCCATGTCCGCCTGGCGGGCGAGGCGGTCGGAAAGCCCCTGCCGGTGACCGGCGTGACCTCGTTCCACCCATTCGAGGGGCGATCCTCGGTCGCGTTCAACCTTGCAGGCCAGCTGGGCATCGGACACCAATCCGTTCTGCTGATCGACGCTGACAGCCGGGGGCGGGCACTCAGCCGGATGCTGGGCCTGGACCGCAAGCCCGGCCTGACCGACGCGGCCGCCGAACGGGGCGATTGGCAGAGCATGCTGGTCAGCATCGCGGACACGAACTTGGTCGTGCTTCCCTGTGGCCTCGATCAGGGCGGTCCCTCGGACGACCTGCTGACCGGCCAGCTTCTGGCCCGGATCACACAGGAGGCGGGGGCACGCGATTTCAGCCGTGTCATCGTCGATGTACCGCCGCTCTATCCGGTGGCGCAGGGCCGCGCGATCCTGCATGAGCTGGCGCAATTCATCATCGTCGCGGAATGGGGCAAGACATCCAGAGCGATCACCGAATCAGCCCTTGCGGAGGATCAGGTGCTCGAACAGCGGTGTCTGGGTGTGGTCTATGACCGGGTCAACCTGCGCAAGTTGAAGTCCTTCCTCCTCCCCGGAGAGATGGAGAATTATCTGGGCGGACCCAAGTATTACATGTCTCTTAAGCAGAAAATGATGGGTCGGTAACTTTTTTTTAACCTTTCTCATCAATTTTGCATTTAGTTGTGATACCTTGAGGCACCTGATGAGAGATGCGGCATGTATGTCCTGTTCTACCTTGTAGCCGCCGTCGCGACTGCTGTCGGTGCCATGTTCGCCGCCAGCGGCATGGGCTATTCGATGTGGCAAAGCGTCGGTGTGGCGTTTCTGGCCCTGCTGGGTCTGCAGGTGCTGGGACTGGCCTATGTGGTCTATGCCGCGACGTCGGGCAGTCGCGTCGCCTTGCGCAGCCGCCCAAAGGCAGACGATCGGGACACGCGGAACCATCTCTCCATCATGCCGAAATAGCGTTCACCTCGGGTGTTTGCTTGCATGGACTGACCGCGCGGATGAATCTGCCGATCAGGGCTGGGCAAGCAGAATGCCAAGCCCGATCCGCAGTTCCACTACAGCACATGTGACCGCAATAAATGACGTCATTGAAGGTCACAACGCGGGGCTGTTTGTCTCGTGAACGGTCGGGATAGGCCAAGCCAGTGTCTTGCGGGCGGACCAACCCCAGAGCTGCAAGGCAGATACGAAAAGCCGCGCCCATCTACGGGTGGGCGCCGTCGTCCGACAAGACTTGATCAAGGTGGCCGGCACCTAGCCGGCCTTTCACATCAAGATAGACCATCCAGTCTGAACCGCTTCGGGTTTGCCGGAGGCTCGGCCTCCTGAGTAGCAACTGTGTTTCAGGAGATGGCGCCTTGGTAGGTTGTTCCGGTTCGCATCATTGCGTTCAGCACGGTCAGGAGTTTGCGCGCGCAAGCGACGATGACGAGCTTCTTGGCCTTTCCGGCTGCAAGCAGGTGCTCTTTGAACGCCCTGAACCGCGGGTCGAACCTGCTGGCAGTGAGTGCTGCCAGATAGAGCGTTCTCCTGATCGTGCCGCGTCCACCTCATATGCTGCGTTTGCCGCGTCGATGTCCGGAATCATTGGCATGTGGTGCAAGTCCTGCGAGCGCCGCGATACATCGTCGGTCCAGATCGCCAAGTTCAGGGAGTTGCGCGATCAAGGTTGCTGAGACGACGGGCCCGATCCCCTTGATCTGACGCAGACGAACGGCCTGATCGCGCAAGTCGGCCTGTTCTTGGATGACAGCCTCCATCTCTGCTTCGACTTTCGCCAAGCTGGCTTGCAGGGTCTTGATGTGTTGCGAGATGCTACGCCGGATCCATTGGTCCTGCGTTGTCCTCAAGCGGTTCTTCTCGGCAACGATCATGGCGGAGATGTCGGTGCGGTGCGCCGTAAGGTCAGCCAAACGCTGGCGTTCGGCAGAACGTGGGCGCCCCGGAACCAGCTGTAGAGCGTGTCCCATCTCGGCCAGGACCCGCGCATCGACACGGTCACTCTTGGCCAGACGCCCGGTAGCGCGAGCAAATTCGCGGGCCTGCCGAGGATTGACGCACGTCGCCTGCCGTCCGGCTTCGGACAGGGGGACATGACAGGTCGCTCATAGCCGCCGGAAGCTTCGAGAATGACGATGGATGAGCCGACCGACGCCGCAAACTTGCGGAGTGATCGGCGGTCGGTCGGAATTCTCTCATGCCGCGAGGCGGCAGGGTCACACACGTCGATCCAGTCTTTCGCAACATCGACGCCGATGTAGGTTTGGGGCAAAGTCACTGTCCTGTCCTGTCCTTGATATTCGGGGTCGGCACGGCGGTCGCCCCTTGCAACTGTTCAGGTTCATGTGGTGGCGGCGCAGATGAGCCCCTTGCTACTCAGCGGGATCGGCTCCCCGGGATGGAACGGGGTCCCACCTGCGTTCCCAGTATGCCCGACCTTGAACACACAAGGATGGAGCATCCGGAGCAAGCCCGCGAACAAGATTTTCCGCTAGAACATTTCGCTTTTAACCTGACACATAGCCTGCAGCGTGGAAGTAGTTCCAGCATTCTTCGGGTGAGAACATGCTGCAGATGTCACCAAGGGCTTT
>NZ_MEES01000082.1:0-7595 GCF_001724535.1 Paracoccus sp. SCN 68-21
CGACAATCCCGATGTCAGGCTGCCCGCCGTGGCCACCTGATCAGACTCGGACCTTTCCGGAGGTCGGCGCTCTTACACCAGTCGGTGGGACACTATCAGATCGTGCCGCCATGCAGCCGCGCTGCAGCGAAACCGCGGCGCGGTATCGCCGTCGTATTCCCGCGCCCCTTTGGCACGAACTGTCGCGTCCGCATGATCGTCCAATGGGGTGAGGCGCCTGAGGGCGCGATCCGGGGACGCTGATCGGCCTGCACCAGGGGCTTCAGCCTGTATGTGGCATGGAGCGGGGCCCCAATGTTCGCCGCCGGTGGCAAGATACGGTGGAGTCACAGCGCTCCCTTCTGCTTCCGGTGGCCAGAGAGGTCGCCCAAAGGGCGGGCAGGTGCCGGAGGGACGCCGTTATGGACCGCGCGAAACCCAACCCGGCGCGAGCCAGCGCCCGTGCGCGCAGGGGCAGCGTCGGGTTGCGGGTCTTCGGGACAGTTCGCGTGGCCGCCGGCCTGAGGGTGCTGAACCTGACCTGACGCGGCGGTATCTGCATCCAGGTCCCGGTCGAACCACGGTATCGCGCTAGGCCAGAAGGGCGGCCATGGCGCGGGCGGCCTCGGGGACGGGCTGGATCAGGGGCACGGGGCTGTGCGGCTGCAACCGGAGCGCGGCCTGCGCCAGGGGGCCGCCGCCGATGATCACCGCCTGAGCCCCCGCCACCGCCGCGCGGTGGATGGCCGCCAGCAGCGCGCGGTCCAGGGCGCCGGGGTCGGCCATCAGCGCCTCTGGCGCGCCGGGCGTGACGTGGCAGCCCAGATAGCGGCCCGGGCCACCCTGCATCAGCGTGTCGATCCGGGCGGTCAGCGCCGGGGTCGTCGTGGCCACGGCAAAGGCCCGCCCGCCATGCCCCGCCGCCCGCGCCGCTGCCGCCCCGATGCCCACGACCGGCAGCCCGAGACGCAGGGCCAGCCGCGACGCGCCCGGATCGCCGAAGGCCGCCACGATCACGCCGCGACAGTCGGGCGGCGGGTCCAGCGCGGCGATCCGGTCCGCCGCACGGTCCAACTGGTCGGGGTCCAGGATGACGGACGGGCCCTCGGGTGCGGTCCAGCCGTGCAGGTCGGGCAGCCAGGGCCGCGCGATGGCGCACATCGCCGCCGTCGTGCCCGCGTTCGTGTTCGGATTGGCCAGAAGGATCATGGGCGGCGCGGTCCTTGTGCAGGGTGACGGGCAGGGCAAAGCGGGCCAAAAGATCGCCGCGGATGTCCAGTGTTGCCCGGTCCGCAGCTTGCGTGAAATCCCTGCGTGCAGAAATTGTCAGCAATCTGACTGCCCGTCGTGCAGGCATCGGGTTTTTTCCGTCTGGCCCCGCCCGCCCGGTCCGGCCACCGGTGCATCCGGCTGCCCCATGGTCAAGGGTGACCCCAATTCGGGGCGCATCATGACCCCGGCCAACAGGGAGAACGACCTTGCTTGATCTGAGAAAAGGCATCGCCGCGCTGGCGCTTTCGGTGGCCGTTCTGGCCGCGCCCGCAGCCATGGCCCAGGGCACGCTGCGCATCGGCATGACCGCCGCCGACATTCCCCTGACCACCGGCCAGCCCGATCAGGGCGGCGAGGGGCTGCGCTTTATCGGCTATACGGTCTATGACGCGCTGATCAACTGGGACCTGACGCAGGGCGACGGCCCGTCCGGCCTGGTGCCGGGCCTGGCCACCGCATGGGAGGCCGACGAGGCCGACCGCACGCGCTGGACCTTCACCCTGCGTGAGGGGGTGACGTTCCACGACGGCAGCCCGTTCAACGCCGAAAACGTGGTCTGGAACCTGGACAAGCTGCTGGACGAGGGCGCCGAGCAATACGACCCGCGCCAGTCCGCGCAGGGCAAGTCGCGGGTTCCCGCCATCGCCAGCTATCGCGCCGTGGACGATCTGACGGTCGAGATCATCACCCATGAGCCAGACGCCACGCTGCCCTATCAGCTGGCCTGGGTGATGATGTCGTCGCAGGCCAACTGGGAGGCGCTGGACAAGGACTGGGAGCAGGTCGCGGCCAAGCCGTCGGGGACGGGGCCGTGGATGATGACGTCGTTCGTGCCGCGCGAACGGGCCGAACTGGTCCCCTTTGCCGATTACTGGGACGAGACGCGCATCCCCAAGCTGGACCGTCTGGTGCTGATCCCGCTGCCGGAATCGAATGCGCGTTCGGCGGCGCTGATGTCGGGGCAGGTCGACTGGATCGAAGCGCCGGCCCCCGACACCATCCCCGCCATGCAGGGCAACGGGTTCGAGATCACCTCGAACGCGCTGCCGCATAACTGGACCTGGCACCTGAGCCGCGTCGAGGGGTCGCCCTGGAACGACATCCGCGTGCGCAAGGCCGCCAACCTGGCCATCGACCGCGAATCGATGGGCGCGCTGCTGGGCGGGCTGATGATCCCGGCAAAGGGCTTCATGCCGCCGGAATCGCAGTGGTTCGGGGAACCGACCTTCGACGTGACCTATGACTTGGAGGCCGCGCAGGCCCTGATGACCGAGGCCGGGTTCGGACCCGACAACCGCCTGTCGGTCAAGGCGCTGATCTCTCCGTCCGGGTCTGGGCAGATGCTGCCGCTGCCGATGAACGAATACATCCAGCAGTCGCTGGCCCAGACCTGGATCGACGTCGAGTTCATGGTCGTCGAGTGGAACCAGATGATCAACCTGTGGCGCGCAGGCGCCGCCGATCCGTCGGTCGAGGGGTCGCAGTCGATCAACTTCACCTATTTCATTCAGGACCCGTTCACCGGCTTCATCAGGCACCTGGATTGCGACCTGATTGCGCCCAACGGCACCAACTGGGGCCATTACTGCGACGACGACATGCAGGCCCTGTTCGAGGAGATCAAGACCACCTTCGACCCCACCGAACAGGACGAGGTGATGCGCCGCACGCACGAAAAATTCGTCGATGACGCGCTGTTCCTGATGGTCACGCATGACGTCGCACCACGGGCGATGTCGCCCAAGGTGCAGGGGTTCGTGCAGCCGCAGAACTGGTACCTGAACTTCTCGTCCATCACGATGGCCGACTGACCCGCAACCGGCCGCGCCCCGTGCGGGTGCGGCCAAGCCAGGGACGCATGCCGTGCTCAGCTATTTCCTTCGACGCCTGATCCTTGTGCTGCCGGTGGCCTTCGGGGTGTCGGTCGTGTGTTTCGCGCTGGTGCAGATCGCGCCGGGCGACCCGCTGACGGCCATCATGCCGGTCGATGCCACCGCCGAACAGCAGGCCGCGATGCGCGCGGCCTATGGTTTGGACAAGCCGGTGCCGGTCCAGTACCTGATCTGGATCAGCAACCTGCTGCAGGGAGAGATGGGCCGGTCCATCGCGTCGGGCCGCCCCGTCGCCGACGAGGTGTTCGGCGCGGTCGGCAATTCGCTGCTGCTGGCGGCGGCGGCGGCGGTGATCGCCTTCCCGATCGGCACGTTCCTGGGGTTCCTGGCGGGGTATTTCCGCGACACCCTGCTGGACCGGGCGGTGACGGCGCTGTCGATCACGGGCGTGTCTGTGCCGAACTATTGGTTGGGCATCGTGCTGGTCATCATCTTTTCGGTCAATCTGGGCTGGCTGCCGTCGATGGGCGCGGGGCCGGGCGGGTCGCAGGACTGGCAGTGGGACTGGGCGCACATGCGCCATCTGGTCCTGCCTGCGGTGACGCTGGCGGTGGTGCCCATCGGCATCGTCGCGCGCACCGTCCGGGCGCTGGCGGGCGACATCCTGTCGATGGATTTCGTCACCGCGCTTTACGCCAAGGGCCTCAGCCGCGGCGACGTGCTGCGCCATGTGGCGCGCAACGCCGCCGCCACCGCCCTGTCGGTCATGGGGCTGCAGCTGGGCTATCTGCTGGGCGGGTCAATCCTGATCGAGACGGTCTTCAACTGGCCCGGATCGGGGTTCCTTTTATCCAACGCGATCTTTCAGCGCGACCTGCCGCTGTTGCAGGGCACGATCCTTGTCCTGGCGATGTTCTTTGTCGGCATGAACCTGATCGTCGATGTGGCCCAGGCCGCCATCGACCCCCGCATCAAGAGGAGCTGACCCATGGTGCAGGTGATCGCCGACATTCCCGTCGTTCCTCCCGCGCAGCGTGGATACTGGTCGGGCGTGCTGTCCCGCCTGAAGCGCGACCCGGTCGCGATGATCTGCGCGGTCATTCTGGCAGCGCTTGTCCTGTCGGCGGCCTTCGCGCCGTGGCTGGGTCTGGCCGACCCCTATCAGGGCAGCATGATCGCGCGGCTGGCCGCCCCCGGCACGCCCGGACACCTGCTGGGCACGGACGAGCAGGGCCGCGACATGCTGTCCCGGTTGATCTATGGCGGGCGGCTGACGCTGTTCATCGGGCTGATGCCGGTGGTGCTGGCGTTCTTCATCGGCGGCACGTTGGGGATCATCGCGGGCTATGTCGGCGGCATCACCAACACGATCATCATGCGCGTCGTGGACGTGTTCTTTGCCTTTCCGTCGGTCCTGCTGGCCATCGCCATCTCGGGTGCCCTGGGCGCGGGGGTGCTGAACAGCCTGGTGTCGCTGACCATCGTGTTCATCCCGCCCGTGACCCGCGTGGCCGAGGCCGTGACATCGGGCGTGCGGTCGCTGGATTACATCGACGCGGCGCGGGCGTCGGGGGCCAATGCGCTGACCGTAATCCGGGTGCATGTGATCGGCAACGTGCTGTCGCCGATCTTTGTCTATGCGACCTCGTTGACGTCCGTCTGCATGATCCTGGCGGCGGGGCTGTCCTTTCTGGGCATCGGTGTGCGCCCGCCCGAGCCGGAATGGGGGCTGATGCTGAACACGCTGCGGTCGGCCATCTATGTGAACCCGTGGCTGGCGGCGCTGCCGGGGGTGATGATCTTTGCCACCTCGCTGTGCCTGAACTTGCTCAGCGACGGTTTGAGGAGTGCGATGAATGTCCGCGACTGACCAACCCCTGCTGAGCGTGCGCGACCTGAAAAAGCACTTTCCCATCAAGGGCGGCATCCTGGGCCGCACGCAGGCCATGGTCCAGGCCGTGGACGGGGTCAGCTTTGACGTCCGTGCCGGCGAGACCCTGGGCATCGTCGGCGAATCCGGCTGCGGCAAATCCACGACCGCGAAACTGCTGATCGGGCTGGTGGACCGGGACGAGGGCGATATCGAGCTGGGCGGCAAGACCCTGGGCCGCGACATCAGCCTGCGCGCGCTGCGCCGCGACATCCAGATGGTGTTCCAGGACAGCTATGCGTCGCTGAACCCGCGCATGACCATCCTGGACAGCATCGCGTTCGGGGCGCGCGTCCAAGGGCTGGACGACCCGGTGGGCCGGGCGCGCCGTCTGATGGCGCGGGTCGGGCTGGACCCCGACCGCTTTGCGGGCCGCTATCCGCATGAGCTGTCGGGCGGGCAGCGCCAGCGTATTAACATCGCCCGCGCCCTGGTCATGTCGCCCAAGGTCGTGGTCCTGGACGAGGCCGTCAGCGCGCTGGACAAGTCGGTCGAGGCGCAGGTCCTGAACCTGCTGTCGGACCTGCGCGCGGAATTCGGGCTGACCTATATCTTCATCAGCCACGACCTGAACGTGGTGCGCTACATCTCGGACCGCATCCTGGTCATGTATCTGGGAGAGGTCGTCGAACTGGCCCCGGTGGACATGATCTGGGCCGAACAGGCGCATCCCTATACCCGGTCGCTGTTCTCGGCGATGCCGTCGATGGACCCGGACAACCGCACGCAGAAGCCGCCGCTGACCGGCGATCCGCCGAACCCCATCGACCCGCCGCCGGGATGCCGGTTCCACACCCGCTGCGCCTTTGCGTCCGATGTCTGCAAGACCCGCCACCCGGTGCTGGGACCGATGGTCCAGGGGTCGCCGCATTGGGTCGCCTGCCACCTGCACGACCCGGCATCGGGCCATCCGCGCGCCGGGCAGGGGGTGCCCGCATGACGCCGCTGCTGCAGATCGACCATCTGAACGTGCGCTTCAAGGGCGCGCGCAATGTCCATGCCATCAACGACCTGTCCCTGACCCTGATGCCGGGGGAAACGCTGGCCCTGCTGGGCGAAAGCGGTTCGGGCAAAAGCGTCACGCTCAAGACGCTGCTGCGCCTGCTGCCGGAAAAGCGCACCGACCTGACCGGCGACATCACCTTTGACGGGACAGACATCATGACCCTGTCGGGGCGGGCCCTGCGGTCCTATCGCGGGGGCGACGTGTCGATGGTATTCCAGGACCCTGGCCTGGCGCTGGACCCGGTCTATACCGTGGGCCAGCAGATCGCCGAGACGGTGATGCGCCACAAGGGCATCAGCCGCGCCGACGCGATGGAGGTGGCGCTGGACATGCTGCACCGGGTGCGCATTCCGTCCGCGGAACGGCGGCTGCGGAACTATCCGCACGAGCTGTCGGGCGGCATGCGCCAGCGGGTGATGATCGCGCTGGCGCTGGCGTGTCGTCCGCGCCTGCTGTTGGCGGATGAGCCGACGACCGCGCTGGATGCGACGGTGCAGATCCAGATCCTGCTGCTGATGCGCGAATTGCAGCGCGAATTCGGTATGGGGGTGATCTTTGTCACCCATGACATCGGCGTGGCGGTCGAGATATCCGAACGCATCGCAGTCATGTATGCCGGCCAGATCGTCGAGGAGGGCAGCACCCACGACATCATCCGCGACCCCCGCCACCCCTATACGCGCGGCCTGCTGGCGGCGAACCTGCATGATGTGGAACGCGGCGCGCGGCTGGACGCCATCCCCGGCGCGCCGCCATCTTTGGAAACGCGGCCCGACAGCTGCCCCTTTGCGCCGCGCTGCGCCTTTGCGCTGCCCGCCTGTCGCACGGCGCTGCCGCCGGTGGCCACCCCTGGCCCGCGCCGCCGCGTCGCCTGCCTGCGCGCGGACGAGCCGTTGGAGATCGCCCATGCATGACCCCTATCACGCCTTTCTGCCCTATCCGCCCGCGCCGGTCGCCCATGCGCCCGACGGCCCGCTGTCGGGCCTGACCCTGGCGGTGAAGGACATCTATCACGTCGCCGGATACCGCACCGGCGCGGGCTGTCCGACCTGGCTGGCCGAAAGCCCGATCCATGAGCAGACCGCGCCCTGCCTGCAGGTCCTGCTGGATGCGGGCGCGCGATTCGTGGGCAAGGTGCATACCGATGAGCTGGCCTGGTCCATGTATGGCATGAACGCCCATTTCGGCACGCCCGTGAACCCCGCCGCGCCCGACCGCATTCCGGGCGGGTCGTCCTCGGGGTCCGCCGTGGCGGTGGCGGGGGGCATGGCCGATATCGCCATCGGGTCGGATACCGGCGGATCGGTCCGGGCCCCGGCCAGCTTTTGCGGCACCTGGGGCTGGCGGCCGACGCATGGGCTGATCCCGATGGAGGGCGCGATGGCGCTGGCGCCCAGCTTTGACGCCTGCGGGCTGTTCGCCCGCGACGGGGCGGTACTGGCCCGCGCCGCCGCCGTGCTGGTGGCGGACAGCGCGCCCCTTAGAGCATTTCGCTTTTAACCTGACACATAGCCTGCAGCGTGGAAGTAGTTCCAGCATTCTTCGGGTGAGAACATGCTGCAGATGTCACCAAGGG
>NZ_MEES01000083.1:0-7448 GCF_001724535.1 Paracoccus sp. SCN 68-21
TGCGGTAGCGGATCGGGGAAGGCTTCGGCATGCCCTCGACCTAACCCTCAGGACGCGCTCAGTGAATCCCCATCACTGAGATGTGCAACAAGGTCCATGGGCAGGGTCATGCCGTATTGCAGCTCGCAATAGGCCTTGGCCTCGGCCCCGCTGGCCAGCTCCTGGTTGAAATCGTTGGAGGGCACGGCCAGCACCACCAGCCCGCGCGGGGCATAGGCGTCGTGCAGCGCCTGCATGTCGGCCAGCTGGCCCGCGAAGCCGCACATCGAGGCGGTGTTGACCACCAGCACCGGGCGGCCCCGCCACCCTGCCGTGTCGTAATCGCCCCCGTCCACCGACGGAAAGGTAAAGCTGGGCACCGCCTGCGCGCGGGCGCGGGTCAGGCCCAGGGCGGGCAGGGCGGTGGCCAGGGACAGGAAAAGGCGGCGTTTCATGGGCTTTCTCCTTTTTGCGGGGGGTCAGGACGGTCGGCGGGTTTGGACAATGCGGGCGGCCAGGGCGGCGACAGAGAGGGCGGCGATGCCGATCACCGGCCAGTTGCCCGCGCCCCAATTGGCGGCGATGATCGCCACCAGCGCCCAGATGACCGCCGCCGGATAGGCCCATTCGCGCGGGCGCAGCGACTGCACGCCCAGGGCCAGGGCGGCCACCGCGATCAGGCACAGGATGGCGGCCATCTGCGCGGACAGCACGCCATGCCCGCCCAGCCAGATCCCGACCGAGGCGCCCGAGGCCGCCGTCAGCCAGCCCGCATAGAGGGCAATGGGCGGTCCCTCCAGCCAGCGGTCGCGGCGTCCGGCCCAGATCATCGCGACGATGGCGCTGACCAGCATCGCCAGGATCATCAGCGTGGCCAGCCCCGGCAGGCGCTGCGCCACCGGCAGCCAGGCAAAGCCGATGGTCAGGCTGACCAGCAGCGGCGCGCGCAGGGGCAGCCAGTCCTCGTCATCCGCGCGGCGCCACAGGCCGAAGGCGGCGCCCGCGATCAGCCACAGATAGATCACCCCCCAGATGGAGAAGGCCCAGCCCGCCGGCTGGATCGGCGGGTTCTGCTGGGGGATCGGAAAGCGGTCGGGGTCATAGCCCGCAAAGCCCGGAAACAGCAGCGGAGAGGCCGCAAAGGCCAGCGCCGCGACAAGGACCAGGATCGCCAGGGTTCGGTTCGTCATCATGTGCCTTGAGGGAGTGTCGGGCGACAAGGGTGCCCTGTGGCGGGCGTTTGTCAACGCCCAAGGCCGCGCGGCAGTTGCCATGCGCCCCGGATCGCGGCATGGATAGGGCCCCCGCAGACCGGCGCGACCACGCGCCGCAGCCCCAGGCCCGTGCAGACGATGAAACTGAAGGATTTCGCCAAGCTGGTCGGCATGTCCGCCACCACGGTCAGCCGCGCGCTGAACGGCCATCCCGAGGTCAACGCCCAGACCCGCGCCCGCCTGATCGCCGCCGCCCGCCAGCACGGATACCAGCCCAACGCCCATGCCCGGTTCCTGGCGATGGGCCATGCCAGCACCATCGGCTGCGTCATCCCCATCGGCGGGCGGAATGAGATCGTGAACCCGATCTATGCCGATTTCCTGGCAGGCGTGGGCGAGGAATGCGCCCGCCGCCGGTTCGAGATCAACCTGACCGTGGTGCCTGAGGAGGAACAGCCCGACGCCTATCGGGCGCTGTCCTCCAAGGGGCTGATCGGGGGCGTGATCGTGCAGTTCCCGCGCCATGACGACCCGCGCCCGGCGCTGTTGGACCGGATCGGGCTGCCTTATGTCGTGCATGGGCGGGTGACGGGGCATGACGGCCCCTATTCCTGGGTCGACGTGAACAACCAGCGCGCGTTCCAGCGCGGGACCGCGTTCCTGCTGCAGCTGGGGCACCGCCGCATCGCGCTGATCAACGGAGATGAGCGGCTGGATTTCGCGCGCCGCCGCCGCGACGGCTATCTGCGGGCGCTGGCCGATGCGGGGGTGTCCACGGACCCCGCGCTGATGGCCAGCGGAGAGATGACCGCCGCATACGGCTATGCCCAGGCCCGGCGGCTGCTGGGCGGGGCGCGGCCGACCGCGATCCTGTGCGCGGCCACGATGATCGCCACCGGCGTGCGCCAGGCCGTCGAGGAGGCGGGGCTGGTCCTGGGGCGCGATCTGTCGGTGCTGACCTTTGACGACGATCTGTCCTATTGCGCCAACCGCGAGGCCGTGCCCGTGTTCAGCGCCATGCGGTCGCCGGTGCGGGTGGCGGGGGCGCGCTGCGCGGCGCTGCTGATCGACCGCATCACCGGCGGCCCCGGCGACCCGGTCCAGGAGTTGCTGGAGGCGGAGCTGGTGATCGGCCGGTCGACCGCGCCGCCCGCCTAGGGCATCGCCGCGCGCAGGGTCGCCTCATGGCCGAACCCCAGGATCTGGCCTTCGGAGGCCAGGTCGGTGATGCGCGGGTCGGGGGCCAGCATCGGCTCCAGCGCACCGGCGTCGTCCAGGCGGCGCAGCGTGCGGGCCAGGGTCACCACCTGCGCCGCGTCCAGGCAGGGCCAGTCTGCCGCGTCCAGGCGGCCCAGCATCGAGGGATAGACCTCGGCCAGGACCACGGGGGCGTCCTGCCAGGGCTGGAACGGCCAGACCGCCGCGCCGGGGCGGCTGCGCAGGCGGTTCAGCCAGGGGATGCCGGTCAGGCTCTGCGCGCCGACCGCGCCCGCCCCGGCCAGCTGAAAGGGCGATTTGGGCCGTGGCCCGCCCGGCACCGGGGTTTCGGTGACGCGATGAGGGGGCAGGACGGGCGGCGGTCGCAGCCGCGGCAGGTCGGGCGTGGCCACGCGCCGCCCATCCCCCCAGAAGACCGCCGCGCCCAAGGCCCGGTTCATCCCCGCCGCCACGTCGCGATAGTTGCTGGCATTGCTGTCGTCGTCCCGGTGCAACGCCGACAGATGATCCCACAGCGCCAGCGCGCAGCCCCGCCCCGTCAGCCGCGCGGCCAGCCCGTTGGGATGGCCAAAGGCGAAATCGGCCCCGATCAGCACTCGCTGTCCGGTCCGCCGGGCCCGCGACAGGGCGCAGCGCAGCTGTTTCCAGGCGCGCTGGCGGGTGTCGGGGTTCGACAGGCTGCCCGCGTCGCAGCCCAGCCAGATGGAATTCGCCCCGCGCACCGGCCTGCCCGCCGCAGACCAGTCCAGGATCAGGATGCGGTCAAAGCGCGGCAAGGCGCGCCTCGGCCAGGGCCAGATCGGCGGGGGTGTTGATGTTGGCAAACGGGTCCGGCCCCTGCCAGACGGCGATGCCGGGATGGTGCCGGGCGGTGAAATCGCGCACCCGCCGCTGTCCGGCGGCCAGGGTCGCGGCCAGATCACCCCTCAGCGCCACAGGCCACAGCCCGAAGGTCGGATGATCGCGCGGGGTGCCGTGGCGATCGTGGCTGGCGGCCAGCGCCAGGCCCGACGCGCCCCGCGCCGCCCAGAGCCGGGCGGCCAGGTCGGCAGGCGGAAAGGGCGAATCGCCCGCCACGGTCAGCACATGGGCCGCGCCCTGGGCCGCCGCCCAATCCATCGCCGCCAGCACCCCCGCCAGCGGTCCGGGATGGTCGGGCAGGCTGTCGCCCACCACCGGCAGGGCCCAGCCCGCCCATCGCCCCGGATCGCCATTCGCGTTCAGCGCAAGCCGCCCCACCTGGGGCCGCAGCCGGTCCAGCAGATGCGCCAGGATCGGGCGACCGGCCAGCAGGACCAGCGGCTTGTCCCCGCCGCCCATGCGGGTGGCGCGGCCTCCGGCCAGGATCATCGCGGGAAGGGGGGCGTGGGTCATGGCGGCACAGTGCCCTGCCGCGGGGGGTGGGACAAGGGGCGCGGCTATTCTTGACATCTTTCGTCGGATTCCTTACCCGACCATTAACGTCATCTATCGGCACCGATCCCGGGTGCCCCCGTTTCGCGGTCCGCGACCGCCACGCCCAAGGAACCGAACCCATGACCGATCTTGGCACCACTCTGGCGGCGCTGCCGCTGTTCGGACTGATCCGCGACGGCGGCTGGACCATGTGGCTGATCGCCGCCCTGTCGGTCGTGACGCTGGCCGTCGTGCTGTGGAAGCTGTTGTCGCTGTGGCGGCTGGGCGTCTGGGGCGGGCGTCATTCGGCCCGCGCCATCGCGCTGTGGGGTCAGGGACGGCGGCGCGAGGCGCTGGACGCGGTGCGGGGGCGGCCCTCGGCCCGGGCGCGGGTGGCGCAGGCCGCCATCGGCACCGCGCTGGACCCGCGTTTCGACGACCGCGCCGCCCGAGAGGAGACCGCCCGCGTGGCCCGGCAGGCGCTGTACCGGTCCCGCGAGGGGCTGCGCGCGCTGGAGCTGATCGCCACCATCGCGCCGCTGCTGGGCCTGTTGGGCACGGTTCTGGGCATGATCGACGCGTTTCGCGTGCTGCAAAGCGCGGGCAACCAGGCCGACCCGTCGGATCTGGCGGGCGGCATCTGGGTCGCCCTGCTGACCACGGCGGCGGGCATGGCGGTGGCCATCCCGGCAGGCGTCGCCCTGTCCTGGTTCGAGAGCATCGCCGACCGCCTGCAATCCGACCTGGAGGATCTGGCCACCCGCGTCTTCGTGGCCCCCGTGCAGACGGGCGCCACCCCGCGTGACGCCCTCCTGCGCCGCCCCGGACCCGCGGCCTTGGCCGGCGCCCCCGCATGAGCGCGGTGCTGGATCTGGGCCCGCGGCGGCATCCGCGCCGGATGTCGCTGACGCCGATGATCGACGTGGTGTTCCTGCTGCTGATCTTTTTCATGCTGGCGTCGCGGTTCGGGATGGATGCGGTGCTGCCCATCGCGGGCGGGGCCGAGGGCGCGGCCAGCGACTGGCAGGGCGCGCCGCGTCTGGTCGATGTGGCCCCCGATGCGCTGAGCCTGAACGGCGAGGCCCTGGCGGCGGAGGATCTTGCGCCCGCGCTGTCTGCGCTGTTGCCCGATCCGGGCGCGGGGGTGATCCTGCGCCCGCAGGAGGGCGCGGACCTGCAGCGGCTGGTCGATGTGATGGACCTGCTGACATCGGCGGGCATCGGCAACCTGATCCTGATCGAGGGCCCGTGATGCGCATCGACATGCCCCCCCGCCGCCCGCGCGGCGAATCGATCATTCCGATGATCAACGTGGTGTTCCTGCTGCTGATCTTTTTCCTGCTGACCGCGCAGATCGCGCGGCCCACGCCCTTTGCGCTGACCCCGCCCGACAGCCGGTCCGACCAGCCCGCCCCGGTGCAGGACGTGCTGTTCCTATCGGCCGAGGGAGAGTTGGCCTGGAACGAGGCGCGCGGCGATGCGGTCTGGCCGCTGATCCGGGCCGCGGCGGGCGACGCCCCGGTCCAGATCCGCGCCGATGCGGCGACGCCCGCGACGGTGGTGGCCACGCATCTGGCGCGTCTGCGCCGGATCGCGCCGGGCGGCGCGCAGCTGGTCGTGAACGGAGGATGAGCATGGTTTCTCGGCGGGTGCTGGAGACGGCCGGGGTGTTCACCATCGCCGCGGCGCTGCATGTCTCGGCGGCGGTGATGATGCTGCCGCAGGAGGCGCAGCGCGGCGCCGGCGCGGATAGCGCGCCCGCCCAGGTGGCCGCAGGGGGAGAGGCGGTGCAGGCGATGGTCGCGGATTGGGAGAGCCCGCCCGAGATCGCCATGCCCCAGCCGATGACCCCCCAGGCCGAACTACCCGACATGCCGATGCCTGCGGCGGCCCCGCCTGCGATGCCCGCCCCTGCGATGCCGACGCCGCCCATGCCCGCACCCGAGGCCCCGGCTACCATGCCAAACCTGCCGCCGCCACCAGAGGCGGTGCCCGACGTTGAGCCGGCCTCGCAGCTGGCACTGGATGCCTCCAGCCGTCCCCAAGCGCGTCCCGAACGGCGCGCGCCCCCCGCGCCCACGCCGCAGCGCCAGGCCCGCCCCCGCGATCCGGCGCCCGCAGAGGCCGTGCGCGGCGACCGTGATCAGCAGGCGCAGCGGGGCGGTCAGGGGGGTAGCGCCGCGCAGACCCGCGAGGCTGGCGGCGGCGGCGGTGCATCGGCCAGCGCGGCGCAGCGCGACAATGCGATGGCGCAATGGAGCGGGCGCATCCAGAGCTGCATCGGGCGCCGCGCCTCGGCGCCGCGCAACGCGCGCGGGCAGGGGACCGTGCTGCTGGCGCTGACGGTGGGGCGTGACGGGACCATCCGGGGGGTGGGCGTCGCGGGCTCATCCGGGGATGCCGCGATGGATCAGGCCGCGGTCACCGCCGCGCAGCGCGCGCGCCGCTGCCCCGCAGCGCCGGCCGCGCTGACCGAGGCTGCCTATCCGTTCCACCTGCCCATCCCCCTGCGCTGACCGGGACCGGCTGCGCAAGCCGCCCCCATCGAAGGGGCGTCTTGCGCCGGGGGCTGCGCCCCCGCTGTCCTGCCCCGCAACCGTCCGCGTGTGGCGGGACCGATCAGGCGCGCGGATGCGGGGGGTCCGGGGGGTGCAGCCCCCCGGGGCTCCGCCGGACCGCAGGCCCGGCAGGTGCGCGCCCCGTCAGGCGTGGTGCAGCACCAGCGGGCGGCCCTGATGCGTGCCGACGCGGATCGGCGTCTCGTAGAGTTCGGACAGCCGCGCCTCGGTCAGCACCTCGGCCGCGGTGCCCTGGGCCACAACGCGCCCGCCTTTCAGCGCGATCACGTGATCGGCCCAGGCCGCGGCATAGTTGATCTCGTGCACCACGATTGCCACGCTGCGCCCGCCCTGGTCGACCAGCCCGCGCAGGCGGGCCATCAGGCTGCGGGCGTGGCTCATGTCCAGGTTGTTCAGCGGCTCGTCCAGCAGCATCCAGTCGGTGTCCTGCGCCCAGGCCATCGCGATATGCGCGCGCTGCGCCTGCCCGCCCGACACCTCGTCCAGGAACCGGTCCGCCAGGTCGGTCAACGCAAAGGCCTTCAGTGCCAGCCAGACCTGCGCCTGATCCTGCGGGCCGGGGCGCCCCTTGTGATGCGGCCAGCGGCCAAAGGCCACCAGCTCTGCCAGGCGCAGCCGGCTGGCGATGGCGGTCTGCTGGCCCAGGATCGCCATGACGCGGGCCAGCCGGTCCGTGGGCGTCGTCGCCACGTCGTGACCGGCCACGGTGATGCGGCCCTGTTGCAGCGGCTCCAGCCGGCCGATCAGGCGCAGCAGCGTCGACTTGCCCGCCCCGTTCGGCCCGATCAGCGCCGTCAGCCGCCCCTTGGGCAGGGTCGTGGTGATGTCGTGCAGGATCGGCGTGCCGCCGATCGCGTGGCTGACCCCTTGGATCTGGATCATCGGATGCGCCCCTTCAGCAGCAGATACAGGAAGAACAGGCCGCCCGCGAATTCCACGACGACCGACAGGGTGGCGGCCTGGCCCAGCTGGCGTTCGAACAGCCACTGCCCCCCCACCAGCAGGATCGCCGCCGACAGCGCCGCCGCGGGCAGCAGCGCCGCGTGGCGCGCGCTGCGCATCA
>NZ_MEES01000084.1:0-6815 GCF_001724535.1 Paracoccus sp. SCN 68-21
AATCACCCGCACACAGGGCTGAAAATGCGCTCGCCTCGCGAGTTCATTGCAGCTCAAACCGCAACCGCCTGAGTGTCCGGTGAAACGGGGGCAAGACCATGTGCCCGCTGATCAATCCAAATCCGTCCGGTAGCAGAGCTGAACTAAGTTCCCCGAAGTTTCGTCATCCAATCCATGATAGTGTTTCCTGGTCATCGCAATAAGAGACAGCGTCCTCTTGGATTCCTCTACAGCCACCTGCATTTTTGCGGCGCTCGCCGCTGGCCAAAATGCGGCAAGCATGGCCTGTCCCAGGGCGAGATCGAGGAGGTCTTTGCCCGGATGCCGGCGGTCTTGGCCGATCCGTTTTCCGAGGAGGCGCGGGTACGTGCCATCGGGACAACGGCAGCCGGCGCCATGTCTTCGTGGTGTTCCAGCTCCGCGAGATCGATGGTTAGACAAAGCTGCGGCCCATCAGCGCCCGCTATATGCATCAGAAGAAGATCGCGCATTATGAACGCCCATCCTAAGCCCCTGCCGCCGCTGACCAGCGATGCCGGGGCGGAAGCCTTTGCCAAGACGGCGGATCTGTCCGAGTATGATCTGTCGGGCTTTACCCCCATGCGCTTCGAGATCGAGCCAAAGGCCACCTCGTTGAACATGCGCCTGCCCGCGGCCCTCCTGGACGCGGTGAAGGCCAAGGCCAGGGCCAGCGGCATCCCCTATACCCGCTATGTGCGGATGCTGTTGGAGACGGACGTGGCCCCGCCCAAGTGAGGCGCAGAACCACCCGCGGACCCGTGGCTTGAAGGCACGCCAGACGCAGCGGCTTCTTGCGTCGACATCTTTCCGGTCCTAGCGCAGACCGGCCCTGAAGCGGTGGCCATAGCAGATCACCACGATGATGATCCCGGTCGAGATGCTGAACTGGTAGAAATACACGACCTCGATCCACATCAGCAGGAACAGCCGCACCATGAACAGGGCGAAGAAAATTGAGGCTGCCGAGGGTCGCCGGATCGCCCAGCCCAGGCAGGACCAGGTCGCGCCGAGGAAGACAAAGGTCTGCACGGCGGTGGCCAGGATGCCAATCTCGACTGCGTTTGAGATCATGGTGTTGTGAAAGTTGAATCCCATGCGGGTCGTAATGCCAAAATCAGCCCAAAGCTGTTCAGCCATGGGTTGGCCATGAACCCAGAAGGCCTGAAAGCCGACCCCTAGGAGCGGCCTTTCGGATATCTGAGCGAAGGCCACCGCCCAGAGGTCCGTGCGGCCGGTCAGGGTTATGTCCTTGCCGGTCAGGTCCAGAAACAGGCGCGCCAGCTCATCCGAAACCGCCATCAGCAGCACAGCACCCGCCGCGATCAGGGTTGTCGACAGCGCGATCGCGACCAAGCGCATAGCCGGCGTCATACGCTGCAGTACCACAATGACGCCGAAAACCCCGATGACGGCCAGGGTGCTGACCAATGCGCCGCTGGACTGGCCCATGACCAGCAGCATCGCCCCCAGGATCAACGCAGCCAGCGCGGGCAGACGCCACCGCGCCGACAGCCTTCGGTCGACCAGGACCGCCAGGGCCGCGATGACCAGCAGCGAGCTGGCATCCGCCAGGGCGTTCTTGCTGGCATGAATGCCCAGAAATCCCATCCCGTCCCCCCGGGCCCGCCCTGACAGCAGGCTGGCCAGGCCCGAAAGCGCGCTGGTCAGGAACACGATCTTCACGAAGGTCATCGGTGCCAGCCGATAGCCGATGGCGACGGCGATCATCACGGTCAGGAACAGCTGGATACCGTGTCTCAGCGTCAGCGACGTGTAGTCGGACCAGGCAAAGGACATCACGCACCACAGCGCCACCAGGACGATCAGCCATTCGCGGCGCAGCGCCGCCAAGACCTCTCCGGGGCGGAAGGCGACCAGGGCCATGCCGGCCATCAGGAACAGCAGCGCGCCCTTGGACCCCAGAGGGGTGACGAAGGTCAGCGCAAAGATCGCCATGAAGCCTATGATGGCGTTGGGGGAATAGCTCAGGGTGCGGTGCCGCATCCGCCGCCGCGGGCGGCGCTGAAACCGGGGGGCCGCCAAGACGCCCTGGTCCATCAGCGATCCTCGCAGGTGATGGATTGCGGGAAGAGGCAAGAGGCCTGCAGCGGCGTGAAGGCGACCCAATCGATCTCGTATCCCAGGGGGCCGTCGCGCGGGCCCTGTCGGCCCATCCAGTCGGTCAGGGTCGTCGTGCTCCAGAAGGACATGTAGAGTTTCTGGGCATGATCCGGCAGGGGACTGTCCGGGGCCGTCCGATGGACCTTGTGCCCGTCCAGGAACCAGGTGATGCCGTCAGGCGCCCACCGGAACACGACGGTGCGGAAGCCGTCGTCGAAGGGGGCCGCAGAGGGCACCGTGCCGCCGCCATGGGGTTGGCCCGCGACATAGGTGTTCATCGTCATCACGCCGGGATCGCGGGTCAGGATCTCGATGTCGATCTCGTCATGGGGGGCGCCGTGGACCGGACCGACATAGGTAAAGACCGAGGCGTTCAGCCCCGACGCGCGCGGCGTGCGGATGCGCGCCTCGAAGGTACCGTGCTGCAGGAAGGCGTTGGTCTGGACCTCTCCGCACAGGGCGGGGCGCGCATCCTGTGCGGGAATGTGGAACAGTGTCAGCAGGCCGTCCCGCACCTGGACCGCCCTGCCGGACCATTCGCAGTCCTGCCAGTCGCCATTGGTCCAGCCGTCCGAGACGTACCAGCGGTCGCGGTCCAGCCCGCCGCTGAAATCCTCGAAGAAGCCCTGCGCGTCGGGATGGGGAGGCCTGTCAGGGCCGATGATGCCCCCCGTATCCTGGGCGGACAGCGGTGCTGCCGCCAGAAAAAGGACCGGGACGAGGGCAAGAAGATGACGCATATGCACGAAGGCCCCCTTGGTCACGCGGTTGCCGCGCCGGCCCCATAGGCTTATGGAAGCCGCAGGGACAGGGGTCAAGAGAAAGGCCGTTCACATGTCGGGCAGTCCGTCGGGGCGCATGACGGCCCCCCCCGTGGTTTCGGTGATCATGGCGAATTATCGCGGCGCGGCGCATCTGGCCCGTGCCATGGCCTCGGTACTGGCGCAGACCGAGCGTCGGCTTGAGCTGATCCTGGCCGACGATGCCTCGGATGATGACAGCGTGGCCATTGCCCGCCGGTTTGCGGAGCAGGACCCCCGTGTGCGGGTCATCGCCTCGACGCGAAATGCCGGGCCCGCTGCCACCCGCAATCTTGCGCTGGACATGGCGGAGGGCACATGGATCGCTGTCGTGGACAGCGACGATCTGATCCACCCCGAACGGCTGGCCCGCCTGATTGGTGCCGCCGAAAATGCGGGGGTCGACATGGTGGCCGATGACCTGGTCTATTTCGGCGATGTTCCCGAGCCTGTGGGCCGGACATTGCTGCAGCCCATGGCGCTGGCCGCCCCCATGGTGCTGGGCCCGGCACCCTATCTGCGCAGCAATGACGGCGGATCTGCCCTGCCGCGCTTTGGTTATCTCAAGCCGGTGATCAGGCGCGCCGTCCTGGCGGAACTGCGCTATGATCCGGATCTGAGGATCGGCGAGGATCATGACCTGGTCCTGCGCCTGATGATCAATGGGGCGCGCCTGCTGCTGGTCCCCGATCCGCTTTATGCCTATCGGCGGCACGGGGCCTCGATCTCGCACCGGTTGTCGGTCGAGACGGTCGAGGCGATGCTGCAGGCGCTGCACGCCCTGCCCCCGCTGCCCGACCCCGAGACGCGGGCGGCCGCCGTCGCGGTCGACCGCCAGCTGCGCCGCGCCCTGCGCTATGAGCGGCTGGTCGCGGATATCAAGGCGCGTCGCTGGCAGAGCGCCCTGCCCCGCCTGGTCGATCCTGTCATGATCCTGTATCTGGCCGACAGCCTGCGCGACCGCCGTCGTCGTCGCCGCGCGGCGGCCGATGCCGGTCCCTACCAATCTGCAGATTTTTCGGATCTGCGGGCCCCGCTGCCCGTGATGCCGGGACCGGGCCGGCCTTGGGAGAAGCCCCCCGCCGAGGCGGCGGCGCTGATCGCGGCCGGGGCGGCCCGTGGTCACGCCCTGCCCGGCGATGCGCCCCCCTGGGCCGTTTGGCTGGCCCGGGCGGTGGGGGGTGACCGCTCAGCGCATTGAGGGTTTTCCGGCCCGCCGTTCCAGCATTGCCCTGACCTGATTGGACAGGGCGGCGCGGACCGCCTCCAGGGCCAGGACGTGGGGACGACCCCGTGCCAGCATCCATAGCAGCTCGCGCCGTCGCGGCGCCTCGGCCTCGCGTTGCCAAGGCTGGAAAACCAGGTCGCGCAGAAGATCCGGGTCCATCGGCAGGCCACGGGGCGCAGCCGGTATTCCCGGCGCGGCGCATTCTTCGCTGGTCGGCCCGTCCTTGTCCTGCCCATCCCTGCCCTGCCCGTCGCAGGCCCGTGCTAGGGCCAGGCCCAGGGCCAGGGTCCGTTCCTGCCCGCTTCGCACGGCGATCCGGTCAAGCCGGGCGCGTTCGGGCGCATCAAGGCGGGCCAGCCAATGTGTCAGCTCGACGGCCGCCCATCCGCATGGCTCATGCGCCAGAAGCGCCTTGGCCAAGGTCACCGTCATCAGCAGGCAGCCATCGGCCGACGACAGGACCGGAATCTGCACGTCGGCATGAGACAGCGACCCGGCACGATCGAGGACCCTCTCGGCGTCTTGCCAGGCGGGCAGCCCGGCCTGCTGCAGGCGATGATGCAGGTCGATCACGGCACCATCGGCGTCGCGGCGAAAGTGCTGCTCTCCCAGAAAGGGGACCCACCACAAGGCGCTATCCTGTTCCAAGGGCAGGAACCCCAGATTCCGCAGGACGGCCCCGGCCCGCCGGCGGTCACGCGGCGCGACATAAAGATCGATGTCCCCCGAAGGCCTGAAGAACGGGTTATCATGCACGGCAAGCTGCTGGAACGGGCCCTTGAGGACCACGTGACGCAATCCCGCCTGGCGCAGTCCGGTCACGGCTTCTGCGGTGACGGCCATCGCATGGCGGTTCATGGCGGCCGTGTGCAGGCGGACCTGAAGAAGCTTTGGGGCCAGCCCCGCGCAGCCGGAAGGCAGCTGGGCGGGGCTCATGGGCAGCCAGCCCAGCATCTTGTTCAACCGGGCGATGTCGAAAAGGCGTTGGGGATCGGGCGGCCGCCCTGTGCTGCAGCCCTCCGGCCGCGATGGCGCGGCCCCGGTCCGGGCAGCAGCGGCGGCCAGCACGTCAATCTCGGGGCGGGAATCCCCCCGGACGCTTGCGATCATGTCTGCGCTGAATACCATCCGTCTTGCCTTGCTTGGGCGCGGCGGGACCCTCTTTCCGGTCTCCGCCACAATCCTGTTTCATCGTCTTCCGCTGCCGGCGGCAGGATCGGCATCCCTCAGGGACGACCGCGCTTTTCGTACCAGGTCCGGCAGAAACGCACGAAATGGCGCGACGGATGCTTGGGCTCGATTTCCTCTGCGGCGCACCAGCGGCGCCATTCGGTCTCCAGGTTGCGCACGTCCCAGCCCGGCGCCGCGGCGCGGGCCTCTTCATGGGCCTCGGCGTCCAGAAATGCCTCGAAGATCTCGGCCATGGGCGCGGGGGCGGTGCCACGGTTGCGGAAGACCACCTTACTCTCGTCGGCGGAAAAACGCAGCGAATAGTCAGGCATATGCGAATGGGCGATGTCCTGTCGGATCACGTTGCCCACGAGGCGGCGGAACTCAAAGGTGGTCGAGGACGAGCCACATTTCTTCTGCAGCAGATCCAGGCCGATCGACCATTCGCGCTGATTGCCGCAATGCTTGCGCGCCAGCTCGTAGAGGCGGCGTTCCAGGGGCCTGCGGAGGCGGAAATAGTCCCGGCTGATCGTCAGCACCTCATGGGCGCGGATCGCGTTGAAGACCCAATCCGACAGCTTGACCTCGATCTCCTGCATGCGGCCCTCGCGCGTCTGGCGGACGATGCGGGCGCTCTCGATCAGGCCGAAGGTCTCGAAGACCTCCTTGCCGCCGGTCGTGATGTTGGTCGATATCCGGGTCCCCGCCAGCCGCTCCATTGCGGCCTTGAGCAAGTCATAACCCCGGCCCGTGGTCATGCGGTTGGTGGCCCGAAGTAGGTCGGAGGCTTGGAAGCGGACCATCTGGCTGACATCGCGGCCTTCGTTCATGGCGCGGATCAACTGACTGATGCAAAAGATCAGGATGTCACGGTCATGGACGGTGGCGATCCCATCGCTGGAGGGCTTGATGTCGATGGACAGGCCGTTGTGTTCATCGCGACGGGGCCTGAGGTCGGGCTTGGTCGAAAGCGAGAAGATCGGATGCTCCATCGATCCCACATCAGCTTTGGGCGCGGCATTGATGATGTCGCAGACAAAGAAGTCTCTCTGCGGATGGCGATCTGGAAGTAGGGGACTGTTCATCGGATCTCGGACCTTAAACGACATTTCACCCATAACGACACTTCACCCATGCGGCAAGAGAAACGACACTTCACCCATAACCGACCGAGAAACGACACTTCACCCATAACGAATCACCACTTCACCCATAGAGAAACGACACTTCACCCATAAGATGATTCCATAAAATATTGTTTTTAATTAATAAAAATGGCATCTTAAGCTGCTTAACACGTATTTAACACCATCTAACACTGAGGATTGTGGATAACTCATTCCAAGGTTCTCAAGAAAATTGACATAAGGGACATAGCGGTGGGTTCAACCGGTCAGCGCAACGGCTCTCTCGAACGTAGCAGCCGGGGTCTCGAAGCCAAGCGTTTTCCGTGGCCTGGTGTTGAGCCGCAGAGC
>NZ_MEES01000085.1:0-6290 GCF_001724535.1 Paracoccus sp. SCN 68-21
GCGGGCGGAGTTTTATGCCGTGGCCCTGCAGCGGGATGATGGCCGCAGCCCGACGCGGTTCATCGAATGAGGGGGGTGGGCGACGACTTTGCCCCTATGGCGGGGACCGGCGCGGGGAGGCGCGCGCAAGATATGACCGAATTGGAGATTTTCGGATGACCGACAGACCGCTGGACGATGCCCCGCCTCTGGACCGCTGGCGGCTGGATGCGCTGCTGGAGAGGCCTGTGAAGGGCAAGCTGTGGGGGTTGCCTAGCATCGCGGCCTTCCTGGGCGTGAGCAAGGCCACGGCGCGGCGGTGGGCACGTCACCCGGAAGTACCGATCTATCAGCCGAGGGGCACAACGACCTATTGCGCTTTCCAGAACGAGCTGCGAGAGTGGCAGCGTTCCAAGCCGTTGTAATCGCGAACGAATACTGACGATTTGATACCCTCTGGCATCTGATCGAACGGTTCTGGCCCCTGTATCGTGGGGCTATGAAACTCTGGCCCTTCACCCGCAAATCCCTGGCCTCGACCGCATCACCCGACGCGGCTCTTGAGGCCCTTTTCGGCATCACCCCGACTGCCAGCGGCCTGTCCGTTTCCGCGATGGAGGCCCTTCGGGTGCCGGTTGTCGCCAATGCGATCCAGCTGATTGCCGAAGCGGTGGCGTCCCTGGACGTGTCGGTGATGGAGATCGTGGACGGCGCGGAAATTGACGCGCCCGATCATCCGGCCCTGACCCTGCTGCGCGCTGAGGCCAATGACTGGACCACCGGCTTTGAACTGATCCGCCAGATCATGATCGACGCCCTGATGTCCGACGCAGGCGGCATGGCGTGGGTGAACAAGGTCGATGGCAGGCCGGTTGAGGTCATCCGCTATCGTCCCTCGATCCTGACATGGGACTTGGACACCGATACCGGCGAACGGCGCTATCACATGGGCAGCCGCGACGTGCAGCCCCGGGACGTGATCCACTTGCTGCCCCCTCTGGGCCGCTGCCCCCTGACGCTTGCCCGCGAGGCCATCGGCATTGCTGTCGCGATGGATCGCCATGCCGCGCGGCTGTTCACGCGCGGCGGGCGTCCCTCGGGCGTCCTGTCGTTCGCCAAGGGCATGGCCGAGGATGCGGTGAAGAAGGCGCGGGCTGCATGGCGTTCGACGCATGAGAGTGAGGATAGCGGCGGCCAGACGGCCATCCTTTATGACGGCGCGACCTTCGTGCCCTTGTCGTTCAGCAGCACCGACAGCCAATTCCTGGAAAATCGCAGGTTCCAGATCGAGGAAATCGCGCGGGCCTTCAACATCCCTGCCCCGATGGTGGGCGATCTGAGCCGGGCCACCTGGAGCAATTCCGAACAGAAGGGCCGAGAGTTCCTGTCCTACACCCTGGAGCCGTGGCTGCGGGGCTTGGAGGGCGCGCTTGGCCGGGCACTGTTCAGCGATGCCGAGCGGGGCCGGTATGTGATCCGGTTCGACCGTGACGACCTGACCCGCGCCGATCTGGCGACCCGTGCCACCGTCATCAATTCCCTGATCGCCAGCCAGACCCTGAACGCAAATGAGGGCAGAGCATGGCTGGGCCTGCCCCCGCGTGTGGGCGGCGACCAGTTCCTGAACCCCAACATCAGCGCGGCCCCGGCTGCGCCAACCCCCGAGGGCACCAATGCAGCTGAATGACATTCTGGCCGACGCACAGGATCAGGACCGGGGCCGTGACTTTGAACTGGCCGATCCTGTCACTGGCAAGCCGACCGGTATCACCCTGCGCATCGCAGGCCCCGACAGTGCCACGCAGGGCCGCGCCCGCCTGCAGTTCGCGGACGAGCTGGCCGAGGCGATGGATGCGGAGGGGCGCGTGAGCGTTGAGGCCCGCGACAAGGCCCGGCTGAACAACCTTGCCCGCTGCGTCCTGGGGTGGACGATCACCGAGGACGGCGAACCGGTGCCCTTCAATCACGCCAATGTCCTGCGGCTTTTGCGCGCCGCGACATGGGTGCAGGCGCAGGTGGACAGCTTCGCCGCTGATCGCGCCGCGTTCCGGGGGAACCCCGAATGAGCAAGATCGAGGTCAAAGCCACATTCACCGTGGACGAGGCGGGCGTGATCGAGGGCATCGCATGGCCCTTCGGCAGCCCTGACCGGGTGGGCGATCTGATCGAGAAAGGCGCGTTCACCAAGGCACTGCCACCGATCCCGATGCTGGCCTTTCACGAGCAACGCGAAACCGTAGGCGTGTGGGACGAGATCACCGAAACCCCCGAGGGGCTGCAGGTGAAGGGGCGGCTTCTGATCGAGGATCTGCCCCGTGCGCGCGAGGTGCGGGCGATGATCCGCGAACGCGCGCTGTCGGGTCTGTCCATCGGCTTTGCCACCACCAAGGCGGCACCGCGACGTGGGGGCGGTCGGACGATCACAGCCCTCGATCTTCTGGAAATCAGCGTGGTGGCGGTGCCTGCGCACCCCGGCGCGCGCATCACGTCTGCAAAGGAACACGACATGACGGAAAACAACGAAACCCCGGACATCGCGGCGCTGGAAGCCAAGATGACCGCCATCGAACAGAAGGCCGACACGTCGGCACTGGTCGCGCGCCTGGACAAGCTGGAGGCCAAGGCCAACCGGCACCAGGGCACGACTGACGCCAAGGACGAGCCGACGGAGGAGCGCAAGGCGTTCGCGGTCTATCTGCGCCAGGGCGACAGCTTGCCCGAGGCCGACCGCAAGGCCCTGAACGTGTCCAGCGACACGCAGGGCGGCTTTCTGGCCCCGCCTGAGCTGTCCAGCGAGGTGATCCGCGATCTGATCGAATACAGCCCGGTGCGCAGCTACGCGAGTGTCAGGGGCACCCAGGCCGACAGCGTGATCTTCCCGACGCGCGGCGACATCACCAATGCCCAATGGGTCGGTGAGATGGAGCCGCATGACGAAAGCACCATCACCTTCGGCCAGCGTGAGGTCGAGGTGCATGAGCTGGCAACCTTCGTGGATATCTCGAACCGCCTGCTGCAGGACGCGCCCATTGCGGAAACCGAGGTGCGCGCCGCCCTGGCCGAGGACTTCGGCAAGAAAGAGGCCGAGGCGTTCCTGTGGGGTTCGGGCGTCAAGCAGCCCGAGGGCATCATGGTCAACACGGCCATTCCCGAGATCGCCAACGGTCATGCGTCCAACCTGTCCACCGACGCCCTGATCCGGCTGATGTATGCGCTGCCGCAGGCTTACCGGTCGCGCGGTGCCTGGGCCATGAACGGCACCACCCTGGGCGTTCTGCGCACCCTCAAGGACGGGCAGGGCAACTACATCTGGCAGACGTCGCTGCAGGCGGGCCAGCCCGAGACGATCCTGGGCCGCCCGGTGATCGAGATGGTGGACCTGGAGGACATCGCCGCCAACCAGCATCCCATCGTCTATGGCGACTTCCAGGCTTACCGGATCGTGGACCGCATGAGCATGTCGGTTCTGGTCGATCCGTTCACCCGCGCCCGCGAACGCATCACCCGCCTGCACGCCACCCGGCGCGTCGGTGGCGCGGTGCTGCAACCGGCCCGGTTCCGCAAACTCAAGATGGCGACCAGCTGAGGAGCATGACCATGCGTGACATCTATGCCAACATCGCCGCTGTCCCGGCCCTTGCCCCCGCCGTCCAGGCGTCGGCAGCCCAAGGCACGGCCATCGATCTGAACGGCGCGGGCGGAGTGGCCTTCGTGGTCAACACGGGCGCGGTTGCCGGTTCGGGCGACTTCGGCCTGACCTTGCAGGAAAGCGACAGCGGCACCAGCGGCTGGACCGTCGTGGCCCCGGCCCAGATCGACAGCAATGCCCCCGCCACCCTGGCAGCCGATGCGACCTATCGCTTGGGCTATCGCGGCTGGAAGCGGTATGTGCGCCTGTCGGTGACCAAGGCGGGCGGCACCAGCATCATCGCTGGCGCTGCGGCGGTGTTCGTGCCGCTGACCCGACCGGCTGCGTGATGCCTGCGCGCGCGCCCCGGATCTGTTCCTGCGGCAAGCTGGTGCCTGTCGGTGCCCAATGCCCTTGCCAGATCCAGCGCGCGGCAGCCCGCAAGGCCCGGTTCGACAAGACGAGGCCGAACAGCAGCCAGCGGGGATATGACCGCGAATGGGCCAAGGCCCGCGCGGCGTTCCTGCGGCAGCACCCCTACTGCGTGGCCTGCGGTGCCCCCGCATCGCTGGTCGATCACAAGACCCCCCATCGTGGCGATCAGACCATCTTCTGGGACAAGTCCCGGTGGCAGTCGCTGTGCACCCCCTGCCATTCCGGCGCGAAGCAGAGACTGGAGCGCCGCCAGCATAGGAACACCCCCCAATGACCATCTTCACCACTGCAGGCACGCGCCTCTATATCGGCGGCCCCCTTCCGGCCAAATCCAGCGACTTTGTCGAGGCAGACTTTGCAGGCCAAAGCAGCCTGTGGGTCGAGGTCGATGAAACCGAGGGCCTTGGCTCTGCCGGTGACACCTCTGCCGAGGTCACGTTTGACGGCATCAATTCCGGCCGCACGCGCCGCCTCAAGGGCACCAAGAACGCCGGGACGATGGACGTTGTCTGCGGCCTCGATCCGTCCGACCCCGGCCAGATCGCGCTGATCGCGGCGGAGCGCGTCAAGGGCGACTACGCCTTCCGCGTGGTGCTGGCCGATGCCCCCGTGGGCGGCACCCCGTCCGAGCGGCTGTTCGTGGCCCAGGTGGGCAGCGCGTCCGAGCAATACGACACCGCCAATTCGGTGATGAAGCTGAACGCTTCGCTCTGGATCAACAGCAACATCGTCAAGATCGCCGCGAGCGCCTGATGCTGTTCACGACCGCTGGCACGCGCCTGTTCATTGCTGATCCGCGCGTCCAGTCAGCGGGCGAGTGGGTCGAGATTGCCGAGACAGAGGCCTTCGGGCTTCTGGGTTCGGAGTGGGAGATGGCAGAAATCGACTTCGCGCACCTGGGCGACGGCGATAAGGGCGGCGAGATCTTCCAGGCCAAGCGATCAATTCGGCGGCTGCCAATGCAGGTTGTGCTGGGCAATGACCCTGCCGACCCCGGCGTGCTGTTGCTGTGGAAGGCGCATTATTCCGTCAGCGACTTCCGGTTCAGGCTGCTGTTTCCCGATGGGGTGACGGCCCGCTATTGGCTCGGAGTGGTGACGGCAATGCGCGAGGTGTTCGACACCGCCAACAGCGTCATGCGCCTGCAGGCCGATATTCTTCCCACGATCCAGATCACCGACAGCGAGGCCTGAGCCATGACGATTGAGAACATCGTGACGCTGACCGAGATCAGGGCGCATCTGGCCCTGACCGGCGACCAGACCCAGGATGACATGCTGATCCAAGGCAAGCTGGACGCGGCCCATAGCCTGATCGAGCGGATGCTGGGCTTTCGCATTCTCGACCGGTTCGTGACGCCCGATCTGGTCCCCGCCGATCTGCGTGAGGCGATCCTGCAGCTGACCGCGTGGTGGTATGAGAACCGCGAGGCGGTGATGGAGCGTGGGGCGCCCCTGCCGTTCGGCGTGGCCGAGATCA
Organism: Paracoccus sp. SCN 68-21; assembly: GCF_001724535.1. NCBI lineage: Bacteria > Pseudomonadati > Pseudomonadota > Alphaproteobacteria > Rhodobacterales > Paracoccaceae > Paracoccus > Paracoccus sp. SCN 68-21. Next base: position 5,522 of record NZ_MEES01000085.1, read on the forward strand.
TCGAAGCCAACCGGGACTGGAGCTTCTGATGGCGGATGATGGCGGTCTGTCCAAGTTCCAGCGCCGGATGGCGGCGATCCCGCAGGCCGCCCGCGCGGCTGTTCAGCCCGCCTTGTCGCAGGGCGCATACGATATCGCAGACATCATCGAGGATCTGGCCCCGGAGGATACGGGCGACCTCAAGGGTTCCGTGGCCGTCACACTGGCTGGTGCAGCGACGCCTGCCTATTCGCAGCCGGGCGGTGCGCTGATCGTTCCCGAGAACGCTGCAGCCATTACCGTGGGCAACAGCGATGTGCGCTATCCGCATCTGCAGGAATACGGGACGAGCAAGCAGGAAGCGCAGCCGTTCTTCTGGCCGGGCTATCGCCTTGGCCGCAAGCGGGCGCTGAACCGGATCAAGCGCGCCATCGGCAAAGCCATCCGGGAGGCGAAATGACCCCCGAGCTGGAAGTGCAAAAGGCCATCCGCGCCCGTCTGGTCAGTAACCAGGCAGTGACTGCGCTGGTGCCTGCCACGCATGTGCTGGACACCAATCAGCGCCCCGCGCCCATGCCCTCGATCATCCTGGGCGAAAGCCAGTCCGTCGATGAAGGCACGAGCCTCAAGCGGTCCCATACCCGCATCTATCATACCTTGCACCTGTGGGCGCGTGAGCCGTCGCTGGAGCGGGGTTACGTCCGTCAAGCTGGTGTAATTTCCCAGATGGCCTGAGGTCATGATCAGGCAGCTTTTGTGGTAATGCTGAGAATGGGGTCGATCTCCTCCT
>NZ_MEES01000086.1:0-6112 GCF_001724535.1 Paracoccus sp. SCN 68-21
CCGACAATCCCGATGTCAGGCTGCCCGCCGTGGCCACCTGATCAGACTCGGACCTTTCCGGAGGTCGGCGCTCTTACACCAGTCGGTGGGACACTATCTTGTTCTCATAGGCCACGCGGACGGTGACCTCCTGCGCAGCCAGCGGTCCGGCCAGAATCGCTGCCAGGGCGGTGGTCAGGGTGATCAGTTTCATGGGTTCCTCCCTCAAGGATCAGTCGCGTCAGCCGGGGGTGCCGGCCGATCGGTTGGCGGCCAGGACCAGGCCGGAATGGTCGAAATGGTCGTGCAGCGCTGCGCACAGACCTGCATGGTCGCGCGCCTGCAGCGCGTCGATGATGCGGGCGTGCTGGGCATGGGCGGTCTGGGTGTCGGAGTGCTGCGACTTGCCGATCTCCAGGTAAAAGCGCAGCGTGACCCCCATGACCCGATACATGCGCAGCGCCATGTCGTTTCGCGCCGCCTCGATCAGGCCCAGGTGGAAATCATAGTCATGGCTGGCTGCCTGCGCGACCGTCACCGCCGAGGCCATGCGGTCATTGGCCAGCCGCATCCGGTCCAGCACCGCGTCCTCGACATGAAGCACGGCAAAATGGGCGGCCCCCGTCTCGGTCAGGCGGCGAAAGTTCAGCACATCCTCCAGCCGGTCGGGGCTGCTGTCGAAATGCTGGGCAAAGATCTGGAACACCGGGTCGAAATCGGCCTGCCGGACGCGGGCGCCGCGGCGGGTCTTCTCGATCAGGCCAAAGGCCTCCAGGTGGATCATCGTCTCGCGGATGGTGTTGCGGGCCACGCCGAACCGTTCGGCCAGGTTCCGTTCGTTCGGCAGGAACTGGCCCGGCTGATAGCCGTCCACGATTTCCCGGCTGAGAACCGATCTGATGTCTTCGACGGCGGATATTCCGGCCAAACGACGCCCTCCCTGCGTTTGGTTCGGTGGTTGGACCAAAGCTAGGCGAAACGCCGCGACCCTGTCAAGCGCGCCGTCAGACCTGCCCGCGCGCCTGCCAGTCGACCGAGGTCGACAGCGTGTGCCAGGCCGTGTCCAGGTGCCGCGCAAGCGCGACTTGGGCGGCCTGCGCATCGCCCGCCAGGATCGCGTCGATGATGGCCAGATGTTCGGCCGCGGCATGGCGGTTGCGGTCGGCCTCGTCCTTCTTGGTCCACAGATAGTGGTAATGCACGATGATCGAGATCGTCCGGCTGAAATCCGACACAAAGCGGTTGCGCGCCCCTTGGCACAGCAGCGCGTGGAACCGCGCATCCAGCGCAGGAAACTCCAGCGCCGCGCGCCGCCCGCCCGCGGTCACGGCCAGATGGTCGGCCCGCAGGCCGGTCAGGCGCTGGGTCAGGGCGGGGTCCGGCTCGGCGATCAGGCGCGTCAGGGCGCGGGTCTCGAACAGGCGGCGCACCTCGAACATCTCGGCGGCGAAATCGGGGGTAAAGCCTTTCAGCAGCCAGTGGCGGTTGGTCTGCTTTTCGATCAGGCCAAAGGGCTCAAAGCGGATCAGGAACTCGCGCAGCCCGGCCAGCGGCAGGTCGAACTGCCGCGCCAGGCGCGTCTCGTTCAGGACCGTGCCGGGGGCCACGTCGCCCTGCAGCACCCATTCCAGGAACCGGTCGCGGATCATCTCCTGCGTGCTGCGCGTCTGGTCCTCGGCAAAGAAGTCGCCCGGTTCCGGCGCGCGCAGCAGGCGTTTCGCGCGCCCGTCCCACGCGATCACGCCCCGGTCCTGCAGATGGGACAGCACCGCCCGCACGGTGGTGCGGCTGGCCTCCAGCGTGGCGGCCAGACCGGCCTCGGACCCAAGGGCGGCCCCGCCCTGATCCTCGATCAGGGTCAGCAGGCGATTGACCTGGGCCTTGAACAGCCGGTTGTCGCGCGTCATCGCCGCCTCCTATGCATAACCCGTTGACCGGTTCGGTTCTTTTTATATAAAGAACCATGACCCCGCAAGCCAAGGCGGCCCCCGAACCCGGAGATGACGATGACCCAGATGACGGCCCTGATCTGCCCCGAGCCCGGTGCGCTGCGGCTGGAAAGCCGCCCGCGCCCCCAGGCCCGGGCCGGCCATGTCCGCGTGCGGATCGGCCATGTGGGCATCTGCGGGACCGATTATCACATCTTTGGCGGGCAGCAGCCGTACCTCGCCTATCCGCGCGTGATGGGCCACGAACTGTCGGGCCGGGCGCTGGATGCCAGCAGCGACGGAACCATCGCGCCGGGCGATCTGGTGGTAGTGAACCCCTATCTGACCTGCGGCACCTGCCGCGCCTGCCGGAACGGCGCGCCCAATTGCTGCGAGGCAATCGCCGTCCTGGGCGTGCATGTCGATGGCGGCATGTGCGAGGAGATCATCGTCCCCGAAGCCAACCTCTATCCCGCCCACGGCCTGTCCGAGACCGCCGCCGCCATGGTCGAGTTTCTGGCCATCGGCGCGCATGGCGTGGCCCGCGCGCGGCTGCGGCCCGGCGCCGCGGCGCTGATCGTGGGGGCGGGCCCGATCGGTCTGGCCGCCGCGATCTTCGCGGGCATCGCGGGGGCCCAGGTCACGTTGCGCGACGCATCCGCCGAACGCCTGGCCCTGGCGGCGGGCGTGCTGCCTCAGGCCCGGACCGAACAGGTCGGACAGGAGGCGCAGGCGAGCTATGACGCGGTCTTTGACGCGACGGGCAGCATCGCGGCGATGAACCGGGGGCTGGACTGGCTGGGCCATGGCGGCACCTATGTCCTGCTGTCGGTGGTCAAGGGCGACCTGACCTTTCCCGACCCCGAATTCCACAAGCGCGAGACGACCCTGCTGGCCAGCCGCAACGCGCTGAAATCCGATTTCGACCACGTCATGGCCTGCATCCGTGATGGGCGCGTCCCGGTGGACCGGCTGGCCACGCATTCCACCACGCTGGATCAGGCCGCGATCATGCTGCCGCAATGGGCCGCCGATCGCGGCGCGCTGATCAAGGCGATCATCCATGTCTGAGCCGACCCCCATCCTGCAATTCGGCACCAGCCGGTTCCTTCAGGCCCATGCCGACTTGTTCTTCCATGAGGCCGCCACACCGCGCACGGTCACTGTGGTGCAGACGACGGGCGACCCGTCGCGGGCGGGGCGTCTGGCGGCGCTGGCCGACCCGCGCGGCTATCCGGTGCGTGTCCGGGGCCTGTCCGATGGACAGGTGGTCGACCGCGAAATCCGCGTGACCTCGGTCCGGCGCACGCTGTCCACCGCGACGGACTGGCCCGCGCTGTGCAGGCTGGCGGCCAGTGAAACGCAGGCGATCCTGTCCAATACCGGCGACCAGGGCTATCAGCCCCAGCACGCCGACGATGCGCCCGCCTTCGACCAGGCGATGAGCTTTCCGGCCAAGCTGTATCACCTGCTGGCGCACCGGCAGGCGGCGGGCGGCGCGCCGCTGTCGATCTTTCCGATGGAGCTGGTCCCGGAAAACGGCGCCGTGCTGCGCGCCCGCGTGATGCAGATCGCCCGCGCGCAGCGGGCGTCGGACGCGCTGTGCGACTGGCTGGAGGCCTGTGTCTGGGTCAACAGCCTGGTGGACCGGATCGTGTCCGAACCGCTGCAGCCTGCGGGCGCGGTGGCCGAACCCTATGCGCTCTGGGCGATCCAGGCCGGGCCGGGCGTTGCCCTGCCCTGCGACCACCCCGCCGTCCAACTGGTCCCCGACCTGGAGGAGATCGAGCGGCTGAAGCTGCACATCCTGAACCTGGGCCATACCGTGCTGGCCGACCGCTGGCTGGCGGCGGGGGCAGACCCCGCCCTGCTGGTGCGCCAGATGATGGCAGGGCCGGACCGCGCCGCGCTGGACCGGATCTATGCCGATGAGGTCCTGCCCGGTTTCGCCGCGCGCGGTCGGGGGTCGCAGGCCCGCGCCTATCTGGCGGTCACGCTGGACCGCTTTGCCAACCCGTTCCTGGACCACCGTCTGGCCGACATCGCCCAGAACCACCCGGAAAAGATCGCCCGCCGCATCCGGGCCTTTCTGGACTGGGTCGGCCCCGACGGACCCGCCATGCCCGAACTGTCCGCCATCGCCCGAAAGGCCGCCCCATGACCCTGCCGCCCGTGCTGCCCCATCGCCCCGCAGGCGCCCCCGACGCAATCCGCCTGAACCCCGCCGACAGCGTGGGCATCGCGCTCCGCCCCCTGGCGGCGGGGGAACACGCGCTGGGCACGCCGCTGGCCGACCCTATCCCGCTGGGCCACAAATTCGCGCTGACCGCGCTGTCGCCCGGCGATGCGGTGGTGAAATACGGCCAGATCATGGCGCAGGCGACCCAGCCCATCGCGCCGGGCCAGCACGTCCATGTCCACAACATCGCCATGAGCGCTGTCCATTCCCACCACGCCGATCAGCGCGGCCACCTGCCTCCGCCGCCCGCGCGCACCACCTTTCAGGGCTATCTGCGCCCCGACGGGCGGGTGGGGACGCGCAACTTCATCGGCATCCTGGCCTCGGTCAACTGCTCCACCACGGTGTGCCATGCCATCGCGCAGGCGGCGACGCGGGTGCTGGGGCCGAAATACCCCAATATCGACGGCTTTGCCCCCATCGTGCATGACCAGGGCTGCGGAATGGCCGCGCAGGGCGAAGGGTTCGACGTCCTCGTCCGCACGCTCAAGGGCTATCGCGACCACCCCAATTTCGGCGGCGTGCTGATCGTGGGGCTGGGCTGCGAGGTGAACCAACTGACCCTCTACAAGCCGACCGACTGGACGCGCGACCGCTATCACAGCTTCAACATCCAGGAGGTCGGCGGCTCCGCCTCGGCGGTCGCCCGCGCGCTGGAGCTGCTGGAGCCGATCGCGGCCGCCGCCAATGCCGACATCCGCAGCACGCAGCCGGTCAGCGCGCTGACCCTGGGCATGCAATGCGGCGGCTCGGACGGGTTTTCAGGCATCACCGCCAATCCGGCGCTGGGCGCGGCCTCCGACATGCTGGTCGCGGCGGGCGGCACCTCGATCCTGTCCGAGACTCCCGAGATCTTCGGCGCCGAGCATCTGCTGATCGCCCGCGCCGACCCCGCGACCGGCGCGCGCATCGCGGGCATGATCGACTGGTGGCGTGACTATGCGGCGAAAAACGGCGCGTCCTTGGACAACAACCCCTCGCCCGGCAACAAGAAGGGCGGGCTGACCACCATCCTGGAAAAATCCCTGGGCGCGGTGGCCAAGGCCGGCATGGCCCCGGTCGCGGGCGCCTTCGCCTATGCCGAACGCATCGCGGTGCCGGGCCTGGTCTACATGGACAGCCCCGGCTACGATCCGGTCGCGGCGACGGGCCAGGTCGCCGCGGGGGCCAACCTGATCGCCTTCACCACCGGGCGCGGATCGTGCTTTGGCGCCAAGCCCGCGCCCTCGGTCAAATTGGCGTCGAATTCGACTCTGTTCGCGCAGATGCACGAGGATATGGACATCAACTGCGGCACGGTCGTCGACCAAGGCACCGACCTGCAGGCGATGGGCGCGCAGATCTACGACCTGCTGCTGGACACCGCCTCGGGCCAGCGCACCAAGTCGGAGGGGTTCGGCTATGGCGACAACGAGTTCGTCCCATGGAAGATCGGCGCGGTTCTCTAGGCTCCAGGCCCGTTGATTTTACGCTCTTTGCGTGATCCAGGCCGCTGCAAGGAGACCTGATCAATGAGCAACCTGTTTTGGTGGACGAGGGCGCAAATGGCGCGCCTTTGTCCGTTCTTCCCCAGAGCCATGGCTAGGCGCGGGTTGATGATCAGCGGGTGCTGAGCGGCATTATCTTCTTCAGTCGCAATGGCTTGTGGTGGTGCGATGGTGAGGGCATGAACGCCACCGGTTCGAGAGAGTGCCCGAAACGGGGAATACGGGCCGGCAAAGACGCTCTACAATCGATGGAAGCGTTGGAGCGATAACGGGGTCTTCGCCCAGACCATGGTCGGCCTGGCCGCAAAGGACACTGATCCCAAGACGATTATGATCGACGCGACGTATCTCAAGGCGCACCGCGCGGCTTGCAGCCTGCCTGCGAAAACGTATGGCCCGCCCCGTCTGCAAGCGGCAATTTTTGATGACATGATCAGTCTGCACAAACGTATCCGGCATGTCGGCACAAAGGCCGCCGC
>NZ_MEES01000087.1:0-5436 GCF_001724535.1 Paracoccus sp. SCN 68-21
TGAAGCGTCGAAACTCCACCTCGATCATACACCTCGATGGCCACCCGAGATTACACCGAACGTGCCGGTGAAATTACACCACGTGCGCGGACACTACCCTGGAGCGGTCCAAGGGCATCGGGGGTGCCATTGCGGCTGCCATGCGTGCCGGGCGTCTGGCGCTGCCCCAGGGGCTGCACTGCGCCGATCTGCGCGTGTCGGGCCAGCGGTTCATGCGCGACCCGGACGGCGAACATTCTCACGGGGTTCTGACGGTGGAAATCCTGGTGACGGAGGACCGGTCATGAAATCCGGCAGGCTGACAGAGACGATCCAACTGCGTTCCGTAGATGCGACACTGAATGACTACGGCACCCCTGCCGTTGATGGCTATCGGTTGCGCACCGTTCGCGCGGAGCGGATCGACCAGACCACCGAGGAATACCTGCGCGCTTTTGGGGCCAGCGACGAGGAAACCATCATCTTCCGCATCCGCTACCTGGAGGGGGTCACCAACGCCCATCAGGTCGTCTGGCAGGGCGAGGTGTTCAACATCCGGCAGGTGACGCCCATCGGACGCCGCAAGGGCCTCGATCTGCGCTGCGCGAGGCTGACCGGATGAAGGGCACCAAGCCGCAACTGCGCGAGGCTGACGCGCCCCTGATCGTCACCAATGCGCCCGATTGGCTGGCTGCCGAGGCCCGCGAGGAATGGGCGCGCGTCATGCCGGTGCTGGTCGAACGCCGCATCCTGACCGATGCCGATCTTGGCGGTCTGGAAAGCTACTGCATCTGCATCGGGCGCGTCCGTCAGATGGAGGCCGCAATCCAGGAGAACCCCGAACCCGACCTGATGCTGAAACTGATCCGGGTGCAGGACAAGGCGATGGCATCGGCCCGCCAACTGGGCGCGGAACTGGGCCTGACGCCGGTCAGCCGGTCGCGCCCTGCGATCCGTGACGAGGACGATCAGGACAGCACCCCGTCGCCGCTGGACGTGGGGTGATGCAATGACCACACCCTTGGTAAGGGACAGCTCGACCTTCCCAGAATGGATCTATGACGGATCGGAAATCCCCGACCCCTTCGGCTATGGGGAAAGGGCGGTGACGTTCCTGCGCACCCTGCGCCACCCCAAGTCCATCCTGCCGAACCGGGCGTTTCAACTGGACCCGTGGCAAGAGCGGATCGTGCGCCGCATCTATGGCCCGCGCCACCCGGACGGCACCCGGATCACCAACACCGTCGCGCTGATGCTGCCGCGGGGCAACCGCAAGACATCGCTGGCCGCTGCCCTGGCGCTGCTGCACACCATCGGTCCCGAACGCCGCCCCGGTGGCGAGGCGATCTTTGCGGCAGCGGATCGAAAGCAGGCGGGCATCGGTTTCCGCGAGGCCGTGGGCATCATCCGCGAGGACAAGCGCATCGTCGCGGCCACCGGCATCTATGACGCCCACAACGCGCCCAAGAAGCTGATCTATCGCCGCGATGCCTCCTATCTGGAGGTCATATCCGGCGATGGCGGGCCGCAGCACGGGCGCACCCCCGCCTTCGTGCTGGCTGATGAAATCCACATCTGGAAGGGCCGCGACCTGTGGGAGGCGCTGACCACCGGTCTGGAAAAGATCGATGACAGCCTGCTGGTAGTCGCATCGACGGCAGGGCGGGGACAGGACACGCTGGCCTTCGACTTCTTCGAGGATGCCCGCAACGTGGCGCGCGGCAAGGTGGACGATCCATCGATCCTGCCCATCCTGTTCGAGGCCGACCGGCGCGACGATTGGAAGGATGAGGCGCTGTGGCATCGGGTGAACCCTGGCCTGCAGCATGGCTATCCGAGCCTTGCAGGCTTTCGCCGCCATGCCAGCCGGTCACAGCGTAGCGTTGGCGACCGGCAGTCCTTCAAGCAGCTCAAGCTGAACGTCTGGCTGGACGCCTCGACCGAGCCGCTGGTGGACATGGAGATTTACGACCAGGGGGCCAAGGATCACGACCTGGACACGCTCAGGGACGAACCCTGCTGGCTGGCTGTCGATCTGTCATCGACCACCGATCTGTCGGTGATCGCCGCCTGCTGGCGCGTAGCCGAGGGCTATGCCGTCAAGACCTGGTTCTTCTGCCCCCAGGACACTGTCGCCAGCAAGGACGATGGCGGGATGCTGGACGATGATGGCGTGGCGCAGCGTGAAAGCCAGTCCGGCGCGCCCTACAGCCAGTGGGTCGAGGATGGGTTGATCACGGCCACAGTGGGCAACGTGATCGATTACGCCGAGATCGAAAGCAAGATCATCGAGCTGTGCGAGGAATTGAACGTGCAGGAGATCGCGTTCGACCCGCACATGGCCCGACAGGTGCAGCCCAAGATCCTGGAGGCGGGCCTTCCTGCCGTGGACTTCCGGCAGATGCCCTCGCTGATGATGCCTGCTGCAATGGAGCTGGAGCGCGCGCTGCTGGGGGGTGAGTTCCACCACGGCGGCAACCCGGTCCTGCGGCACTGCTTTGCCAATGTCGTGGTGAAGCGCAACGATCACGGGCACGTCGTCAAGTTCACCAAGCCCAAGCGATGGCTGTCGATCGATGGCGCAGTGGCAGCGGCAATGGCCGTATCCCGCGCGGCGGCGAACGAGGGCGGCATGACCACCAATCAGACATGGTTCACCGATGAGATGTGGACCGCATAGGAGGCAACGATGAGCGACGAGCGACTGGTGGTGATGCTGGAGGCGCGCGTGACCGAGTTCGAGCGCCGGATGCGGCAGGCCGAACAGCAGGGCAGCAAATCCTATCAGGGCTTGCGGCGTAATTCCCGGTCGGCAACCCGGCAGATGGAAACAGACATGATCCGCTCAACGGGTCGCATGAATCAGGCACTGGCCTCGACCAGTGGCGCAATCGGATCGTTCGGCAGGGCCTTGGGCGTCGGCCTTTCCGCCGCCGCTGCAGCGCAAGCAGTTCGGCGCTACACCCAGATCGCGGATGCTGCCACCAAGATGCAGAACGCCCTGCGGGTGATCGGCCTGGAAGGCGAGGATCTGTCACGGGTCTATGGGCAACTGTTCAGTTCGGCGCAGAGAAATTCCGCACCCGTCAGTTCGCTGGTCGATCTGTATTCCAAGCTGGCCCTGACCCAGAAAGAGCTGGGCGTGACGGGTGATGAGCTGATCGACTTCACCGATGGCATCGCTGTTGCCCTTCGGGTGGCGGGAACGGATGCGACCACGGCCAGCGGATCGCTCTTGCAGCTGTCGCAGGCCCTGGGCGGCGGCGTCGTGCGAGCCGAGGAGTTCAACTCGATCCTGGAAGGCACGCCCACCATCGCCCTGGCCGTGGCGCGGGGTTTGAAAGAGGCCAATGGATCGGTGGCCGAACTGCGCAAGCTGGTCAACAGTGGCGAGGTATCCAGCACGGCGTTCTTCCGGGCCTTCCAGGTCGGTTCGGTCGAGTTGCGCCAGCAGGCGGAAACGACCCAATCCACGGTTGGGCAGGCGATGACGCGGGTCGGGAACAGTCTGATCACTGTGATCGGTGAGTTTGACAAGACGTCTGGCGCATCCTCGAACCTTGCCCGCACGATAGGCGATCTGGCCGATGGTCTGGACAGCTTCGATGCAGCCGCCTTTGTGGCGAAGATCCAGCGCATCGTGGAGGCGTTCCGCAATGCCGAAGCCGCGGCGGCGGGCTGGATCAGGCAGATGGCAGACGCGCAGGTGTTCTCCGATCTGATCGAGATGATGGGCATTACTGAGGATGGGCAGTTCCTGAACCCGGATGTGCGCGAGGCTGAAGGCAAGATAACAGCCCTGGAGAAGGAAATCGCAGCCCTCCAGGCACAGATCGAGAACAACACGTCCCTGGGCTTCGACAACACCGAGGCCATTGCGCGCCTGCGCGAGGTCCGGGCCGAACTGGACGCGGTTCGGGCTGCGGCAGCGAACATGCCGCGCTATGTCGATGGCCTGCGCCCCGATGGCACGGCGGTCATGAGGAACGTGGATACCGGATCGCCTGTCACAAGCTACACCCCACCTCCGATGCCGGTCAGCACTGAGCCTGTCAGTATCGCGGACCATCCGCCGGGCGGGACCGCCGGAACGGGTAGCGGCGGCGGTGGTGGGGGCCGCGCGCGGCGCGGTGGCGGCGGTAGCAGCGCCAAGGCCCGGCAGGATGACTATGCGGCAGAGGTCCAGGCCACGCGCGAACGCACTGCGGCGCTGGAGGCCGAGGCGGCTGCCCTGACCGCTGTTGCCGCGTCCGGTATCGAATACGGGGATGCCCTGGAGTTCGCCCGCAAGAAAGCCGAGCTGATGGCGGCGGCACAGAAGGCAGGCAAGGAGATCACCCCTGCCTTGGAAGCCGAGATCGACAAGCTGGCGGAGGCCTACATGACAGCCGGACTGGCTGCCGAGGAAGCTGCGGACAAGATGCAGCAGATCCAGGATCAGACCGAGCGGGGCAAGGGCGCGCTAGAGGATATGTTCGGATCAATCGTGGACGGGTCCATGTCAGCAAAGGATGCCGTAGCAAACCTGCTGGCCGAGATCGCAAAGGCGCAGATGCTGAAAGGGCTGTTTGCCCTACCCGGCATGGGCGCGCTTTCAAGCGGCATCGGCGGGCTACTTGGCTTCGCCAGCGGGGGCTATACCGGGGCGGGCGGCAGGTTGGACCCGGCAGGCATCGTCCACCGGGGCGAGTATGTGATGAGTGCGCAGGCCGTCCAGCGGATCGGCGTGGGCAACTTAGAGGCCATGCACAACGGCGCGTTGCGGGGGTATGCAACTGGAGGCCCGGTCGGCATGTCCGCGCCCCAATCGCAACAGACAGGCACGCAGGATGTCAAAGTGCATGTCACTGTTGGGGTGGACCAGCAAACCGGCAATCTGACCGCCTTTGTCGACCAGCGAGTGACGGGGGGCGTGCAGCAAGGCATTCAGCAGTTCACCAAGCAGATCCCCAACCTGGTGCAGCGAACGATTGCCCACCCGAGGGACCGTTGGTGATGGCGCGCTTGGAGAAGGTGCTATGCGCCACGCTGGAGGCCCTTCTGGCCGGTCGCAAATCCCGGCTGCCGGATGCAGGGTTGGACATCCTCGACGCCTTCCTGGCCCTTCACCGCGCCCGGACCTATCACGCCAACGGGCCGAACCCGATCACCTGGGAGGCGATGGCCGCATGGTCGCAGATGATGCGCCGCCCGCTGCCGCCGCATCACGCTCGGATCATCATGGCCTTGGACAACGTGTGGATGAAGGATGCCGCACGTAGGATGGGGACGCAGGAAACAGGCAGGCAAGCTGCGCCGATGGTTAGCGCCACGCCGCTGTCGGCAGGTCTGTTCGATGCGATGACGGGTGGGTAAGAACTTAGAGCGCGTTGCGTCTAATCGGTTTCATATCCGGCAGCTTTGAAGAAATTGTAGCATTCCTCATCGGTAAAGAGGTCACAGACCTGCCCGACGGCT